>NZ_JAILZZ010000043.1:0-27099 GCF_023512215.1 Kyrpidia sp.
GATCAGCAGCTTCGGCAGGGTGTAGATGCGCAGGCGCTTGTCCAGCCGTCCCTCTTGGTGCGCCCGTCGCAAGTCGGCGACCAGCTTCTGCATGGCCACGAAGTAGACGCTCATGCGCTGGCGAATCGCCTCCATCCCCAGGGCCACCGCAAGGTGGGACTTGTCTTTATGTTGTTCTCTACATAAGGCCAAGACTCACCTTGCTGCTGCGATAGCTATCTCTCTGCTCGAAAAAAAGAAAAGTGTGGTTTTCGGGACTGTCACGCCATTTCTCGGCCAAATTCGCAAGACATTCGACGACGACCGCGAGCATGAATGGGACGTCATGAGACGGTTTTCCTGGTGCGACCTGCTCATCATCGACGACCTCGGGAAAGAGAAAGTCTCCGACTGGGTGCAGCAGACCGTTTACGAGATCATCAACAACCGGTACGTGAACAACAAGTCGCTGGTCATCACAACGAACATGTCGTTGGGTGATATTCGCGAGCGGTACCAAGAACATGGTGACGCGATCGTCAGCAGAATTCTGGAGATGTGCCGTGGAGTGCGGCTGGACGGGCCTGACTGGCGGAAGAAAAGGGTTCTCGGGAATGCGTGAACCTAAGGGGAGGAATCCAAAAACATCTACGGCCTCTTAGAAGGAACGCAGTGCCTCCGAAGACCTGGAAAAGGTAGGTGGTGAAACTTGGAAGAGATTAGGTTGCGAGACTACCAGGAACAGGCGATTCAGGCCGTAGAAGAGGCTTTGTAGCCCGGCGTCCGGAAGCAGGTCGTGGTCCTGGCGACCGGCCGATTTGAGGTGAGTTGGTGCATCGAAGCCCACCTGCGGGTGATGAAAGCGTGGACGGCGGAAAAGGCCAAGGTGCGGAGCGTGGTCATGGGCGAATCGGAAGAAGAAGTTGTAAGCAAGTATTTTCGCCAGCTGTGGCAGTTCAAGCCGGCGACGCCCAAATAGCTGGCTTTGCTGAAACGTTTGAAGGTGCCCCTGTCGCCCGGAGATCTGACGGCCGGCGATGCGTCCATCATCATCGACCGGGCGCTGCCGGCAAAGAAGGCAGGTTGATGTTTCTCTCGCGCCCGAAAAAAGATGAGCAGTTTATCAATCTTGTAAGCCAGGATACTGACTGGCCCGCCCGAGATCGCAAAGAAAAGGCGGCCCCTTGAAGGAGATCGCCTCTTCTCGGCGGTCCGCCGGAGAAATTCCGTTCCAGGAGGTGAACGAGGAGGTGCTAGTACTACGACTCATTGGGCTGCCAAACAAAAGCTACTGCCAATCAGTATCAGTATCCGCCGCCGGAGTAAGCGCTGGCCGAAGCATATGATCCACCATCGTACCACGGTACAAGGAGGAAGAACAGCACGAAGATGATAAGGAACACAATCGCCCAGCGGGTAAAGGGACTGAACACCACGGTCGACCTCCTTTCGTATCAGCCTGCTACACTTTATGAAAATCGGTCTACGGGGGACAAGGCGGACAGTCTAGTTACATCGCCAAATTTTCCTGGTACTTCCGGGCGCGGTCCTGGATCGTGCCGCCGGTGGACTCCGGTGTACACGCCAAGAGTGAACCAGACGACATCCTGTTTGGTCAAGTCCCGTCAAGTGGTGTAAAATCACCGTTTGTGTCAAGAGTGTGACGGCATTGTCTTTGTCCTTGGGGAAGGTGGCGTCCAGCCAGACATACGGATATTCCCGTTCCAGCGGCCGCCCTTTGAACTGTTGGCGCCCGAACCACATCGTCCCCCTTCCGGGTGCTGACCCCATTGACATAGGCCTCCTGGACCACGGCGGCCAGGGCCATCGTAGATAGCCATGCCGAACTCACCACGCCGATGGGATTCGTGCTGAAGGTTCGGGGAAAACGGGACATCGAAAAAGGCTCCTGTGACGATTCTGTGGCACCTGGGCTGCGGCTAACAGATGGTAATCCTCCGGCCGTTGGTTCCTGGTGATGAGGGCGCCTGTCCGCCAGGTCACCCCCCTGCCTGCCCCGCATATACATAAACCGGAGCCTTTTCGCGCCGGGTTCCCAGGGGACGGGAGGTGGTCCAGTGGCCGGATTGACGGCGCTGTTGGCCCTGGTGGTGCGGGAGATTGCCCTGTTTGTCTCCTATATCAAGAATAGTGCGTTTCCCCATCCACTGTCTGAAGAAGAAGAAGAACAATACCTAAAACAGATGGCCGAGGGAGACGAACGGGCGCGCAACCTGCTGATCGAGCACAATTTACGGCTTGTGGCCCATATAGTCAAGAAATTCGAAAACACCGGCGAGGACACCGAGGATTTGATTTCCATCGGCACAATCGGGCTGATCAAAGCCATTGAAAGTTTTCAACCCCACAAAGGGACAAAATTGGCCACTTATGCTGCCCGCTGCATCGAAAACGAGATCCTCATGCATCTCCGAGCCCTGAAGAAAACGCGCAAGGATGTGTCCCTCCACGACCCCATTGGAACGGATAAAGAGGGCAATGAAGTGACGCTGTTGGATATTCTGAGCAGTGATGCCGATGATGTTGTGGACATTGTCGAGATGAAGCTGGAGAAACATCAGATTTACGAAAAACTCCGGGAGTTGGATGAGAGGGAGCAGGAAGTGATCCGCGGCCGGTTCGGCCTTCAAAACGGCGAAGAAAAAACCCAACGGGAGATCGCCGAAGAACTGGGGATTTCCCGTTCCTACGTGTCGCGCATCGAGAAGCGCGCGCTTATGAAGCTGCTGCACGATCTGCGCCCGAGAAGAAAAACCACCGGGGACGACCGCTGACGCAAAGAAGTCGCGGCGGCCGGGACTTGACGGGGCTTCCTTTATTTTTCCGCTGAAGTTGAGGCCCCGTCCCGCGGAAAGGACATAGGATAGAGCAGCAGGACCGCGGGAGGTGAAGGGTGATGGCTTTCGCCGGAGCAGTGGCGTACAGCCGTTATTTGGGGCGTTGGGTTGCTGTGCGTTGTTACAGCGGCCGGGTGTATCGCGGGGTGTTGCACGAAGCCCGGCCGGACGGGTTGGTGCTTTACCAGCCGGGCGGTGTCTGGGCCTCTGCGCCGGGTCAGAACCGCCCGAATCTGGTTTACGCCGATGGATCCCTCCGCCCGGACAGACCAATCCCCGTCAAAGAGTATCCGGGAGTACCCCGCCGACAGGGTCGGCCCGCGAAGGGAGCGTGGGGACCGACTCCGTGTTTCGTATGGACACAGTCCCCGCACAGTTTTTTGGCGGATTTTTCTTTGTTCCCGCCTTCATAATCGGGGTGGTTGTACCGATAGGATTTTTCTGGTAGGAACGAAGAAAAGAAGTTCCAGAAAGCCCATCTTCATCGACCTGGCCCGGCCGGCCGAACCCGGCACCGGGCCAATTTTATTGAAAGGACCAACCCGCCCAATCTTCAATGCCATCTGATATAATAAAATCGCCTTGCAATCACGACGGAAGGAGTGGTCGTGATGCTCCACAGGGGCGGTTCAATGGGCATGTGGCAGAGGTTTGTTCGGGAGGGAGTGTTGGATGAAGCCCGCATTGGAGGCCGGATTGCTGAGTCTTGGCGGCGCTGCCGCCGGGAAGGAGTGGACCCTTTCGGTGGATCCGGCCGGACCATTCTCAGCCGAGGGGAGTTGGAGGATCGGAGGATGGCCCGGGATCGGCTTTTGCGGGCTGCGGCACCGTATCTGGAGGATTTGTATCATTACATTGAGGACACCAAGCACCTGATCTTACTCATTGATGCCGAAGGATTCGTGTTATTTCGAAAAGGTTATCGAGAAGTGGCGCGTCGGGCGGATGGCATTCAATTCGTTGAAGGAGCCCGTTGGACGGAGTCGGAGGTGGGGACGAACGCCATCGGCACCGCCTTGGCGACGGGCGAACCGATCATGGTCGTCGGTGCTGAGCATTATGCTGTTGCTTCCCACCCCTGGGTGTGCGCCGCCGCACCGATTCGGGATGACCGGGGCAATCTGCTAGGGATTCTAGATGTCTCCGGCCCCGTGGAGCAGGCGCACCCCTTGGCCCTGGCGACAGTCACAACTGCGGCCTACGCCATTGAACGGCAGTTTCATTTGGATCAACACAGGGACCGGATGACTCTCCTTCACATGACCCTGGAGGATCCCTCTTTTTCTCTAAGGGATGGACTGACCGCCATCTGTGATGCGGACGGTTCGCTGGTGTGGTTGAGCCCGGCCCTGCGGCGGCATGTCGGCGGAGAGTCGGTACGGACATTGGAACAGCTGCAGGAAACAGGCGCCCGGATCCACGTGGAGCGCCCGGTAACTGTCAGGGATTCGGGGTTCGACCGGACGCTCGGATCGATCATCTGCCTGGGAAGCCCCGATTCTGGGGTATACAGGGTGGTGCAATCGCCCCGCCCTGGAGTTCCGGAGATCGAGTTCCCGGGTCAAATCGGAGAGAGTGCGGCGTTTCGGGCGGTTCTTCGTCAGGTGGAGAGGGTGGCCAAAACGGATGTCACGGTGTGTATCGAAGGAGAGACGGGAACGGGGAAAGAATTGGTCGCCCGGGCCATTCACGCCAACAGCGCTCGGAGGGGTGGTCCTTTTGTGGCCGTGAACTGTGGAGCGATTCCTGAAGAACTGCTCGAAAGTGAATTGTTCGGATATGTGGAGGGGGCGTTCACCGGGGCCAGGAAGCAGGGTTACAAAGGCAAGTTTGAACAGGCCCACGGGGGAACCCTTTTCTTGGATGAGATCGGGGACATCACTCCGGCCATGCAGGTGGCCCTTCTCCGGGTGCTTCAGGAACGTCGGGTGACACCCCTGGGATCCTCCAAGGAGGTTCCCGTGGATCTGCGAGTGATTGCGGCCACACATCACAATCTCCGGGAACAGGTGAAGCGGGGACGGCTGCGCGAGGACCTCTTTTACCGGCTGTACGTGTACCCGATTCGGGTACCGCCCTTGCGGGAGAGAAAACAAGACATTCCGCACCTGGTTCGGTATTTTTTTCGCGAGCACAATAACGAAGTATCGATTCCCCACTGGATCATGGAAAAATGGATGCAGTACGATTGGCCGGGAAATGTTCGGGAACTTTTCAACCTGTTGGAACGCGCTCAAGTGGCCGGTCCCGGGGAATGGGAGGCGTGGTTGCCGGATTCGGGTGCCCCCGGACCTGAAGGTGCAGGTGCCACCGGTGACCCCGGAGCCCCTTCATCGGGAAGGCTGAATTATCGGGAACAAATTCAAAAAGAAGAGATTATGCGGGCCTTGCAAGAAACAAAAGGAAACGTGCGGTTGGCGGCGGAAAGGCTCCACATGCCCCGCAGTACCCTGTATCGCCGGATTCACAAATTCGGATTGTGAGACCAGTTTGACTCGTGAAGATCGGGCGGCACTTGGCGAAACGTTTTGGGACAGAATGGGACAATTTGAGACGGCGTGAGACGCGGGCCGGAGGCGCCCCGGGGAGCGGATTGGAGATGTTCTGAAAGTACCGGAGAAATCCGGTATTTTTCTATTTGGCACGACCTTTGCGATCGGATGCGCCGGGGAGGCCGACGAGAGGCGATCCCGGATAAAGAACGTCGGGAGGGATCGACGGATGGGGATGATGATGACCGCGGACGCGGCGCCAACCAAAGAACAGGCGCTCTGGATGTACGAACGAATGCAGATGATCCGGACTTTTGAAGACACGGTGCACGGGCTGTTTGCCAAAGGCAAGATTCCGGGCTTCGTCCATCTGTACGCCGGGGAAGAGGCGATCGCCGTGGGAGTCTGTGCTCATTTGGGTGACACGGATTTTATCACCAGCACTCACCGGGGGCATGGTCACTGTATCGCCAAAGGATGCGATGAGCAGGGGATGATGGCGGAATTGTACGGCAAATCCACCGGCCTGTGTAAAGGCAAGGGCGGGTCGATGCACATCGCGGATCTAGAAAAGGGCATGCTCGGTGCCAATGGTATCGTGGGCGGCGGATTTCCCCTGGCCTGCGGGGCGGCCTTGACCGCCAAGAGAAAGAAGACGGGGGGAGTGGCGGTTTGCTTTTTCGGCGATGGGGCGAACAACCAGGGGACCTTTCATGAAGGGTTGAATCTGGCAGCGATCTGGAAACTGCCCGTTGTGTTTGTGGCTGAGAACAACGGATATGCCGAAGCCACGCCTTTTACGTATGCCTCAAGCTGCGAACATATCGCGGACCGGGGGGCGGGGTACCGCATACCTTCCGTACAGGTGGACGGAAAAGACGTGCTGGCGGTGTGGCGGGCGGCCGGAGAAGCGGTGCGCCGGGCCCGGGAGGGGGAAGGGCCTTCTTTGATCGAATGCAAAACGTATCGGAATTATGGACATTTTGAAGGGGACGCCCAGACCTATAAATCGGCCGAGGAGAGGAATCGGCATCTGCAGGAATGGGACGCGATTCGGCGATTCCGGGAGTTTCTATTGCAGGGTCTGGTGTCGGAAGAAGAGCTTCAGGCCATTGACTCTCAAGTGCGCGACAAGGTGGAGCGGGCTGTGCAGTTCGCCGAGGAAAGTCCGTTTCCGGATCCGGACCAGTTGACTACGGATGTGTATGTGACCTATTGACTCGGCAGCCCAAAACGGGTCGAGTTTTGTGAGGAGGGATACCGATGGGTCGACAGATCACCTTTGCCGAGGCGATCAACGAAGGCTTGGCGACGGCGATGGAAGCTGACGAAACGGTGGTGCTAATGGGGGAAGATGTGGCTGGCGGTGCCCAGGTGGATCATCTCCAGGATGAGGAGGCCTGGGGAGGTGTCCTTGGGGTCACGAAGGGCCTTGCAAAGCGGTTTGGCCGGGAGCGGGTTTTGGATACGCCGATCAGCGAGGCCGGATTCATCGGTGCGGCAGTGGGGGCGGCCGCCACGGGACTGCGCCCGGTGGCGGAGTTAATGTTCAACGATTTTCTCGGCGTGTGCCTGGACCAATTGCTCAATCAGGCAGCAAAGCTGCGCTATATGTTCGGCGGCAAAGCCCGGGTGCCCCTGACGATCCGGACGATGCACGGGGCGGGATTTCGGGCGGCGGCCCAGCATTCCCAAAGTCTGTATGCGATTTTTACACATATTCCGGGGTTGAAGGTGGTGGTGCCCTCCACACCGGCGGACGCCAAGGGGCTTTTGCTGGCGGCCATTGAGGACGACGATCCCGTGATCTACTTTGAAGATAAAACACTGTATAACGTCAAGGGAGAGGTTCCGGAGGGGCGGCATGTGGTGCCTCTTGGCAAAGCGGAGATCAAGCGTCCCGGCGAGGACGTGACCATCGTGGCCATCGGCAAACAGGTGCACACCGCTCTGACAGCGGCGGAACGGCTGGCGAAAACCGGGGTGGACGTGGAAGTGGTGGATCCTCGAAGTCTGTCGCCCCTAGACGAGGAGACGATCCTGGCGTCGGTGGCGAAAACCAACCGGCTCATTGTGGTCGATGAGGCCAATCCTCGGTGCAGTGTGGCGTCTGATCTTGCTGCTCTAGTGGCGGAGAAGGGATTTGATAGTTTGGATGCGCCGATCAAACGCATCACGGCGCCGCATACGCCGGTGCCCTTTTCCCCGACTTTGGAGGATCTCTACCTCCCGACACCGGAAAAGGTCATCCAGGCCGTATCGGAGCTTCTCGGAGATGAGTCCATCGTAACGGCTTCGTGATAGCGGGCTCGGGACCCACTCGTGACCCGGAGGTTTGAGGAGGAGGATTCACCTTGGCAGTCGAAATCGTCATGCCAAAACTCGGCATGAGTATGGAAAATGGAACGGTGATGCAGTGGCATAAACATCCGGGCGATCCTGTGGAGAAAGGCGAGCCTCTTGTCGCGGTCAGCTCGGAAAAAATCGAATACGAGATAGAAGCCCCGGCAAGCGGGGTACTCCTAGAAATTCTCGTGCCGGAGGAAGGGGTGGTACCCTACGGCACGGTGATCGGTTACGTGGGACAACCGGGCGAGCGGGCAAATACGGCTATGGAAGGAAAACTGGAGGCGGCTTCGGCCTCAGCGGCTCCGGGGAGTGAACTGAGGAGGGAGGATCGGATCAAGATTTCTCCGGCGGCCCGGAAAATGGCCCGGTCCGCCGGAATCGACACCTCTTCCCTCGTCGGAACCGGACCCGGAGGCCGCATCACCGTAGAGGACGTCCAGCGGGCGATGGCCGATGCCTCGTTGCCGTCGGGGATTGCCGGTGAAATGCGGGCTCTGGACGTCGCCGGGCCCGACGCGGCCCGGGGCACTGGTAAGGCGGGGGTCACCGGCACGTCTGCGGAGCCCACCATGGCCACGGGCGAAACCACAACGACGGAGGCGACAAGCGGGATGGGGGCCTTCTCCGGCGCCGAGAAGGCGTCCTCCCATGGGCCGAAGTGGTTACCGGAGGATGCCGGGAACATCTCCCGGGTGCCGCTCCGCGGCATGAGAAAAGTCATCGCCCAGCGGATGCAGAACAGCTTGCTGGAGACGGCGCAACTTACTCTTACCGCCCGGGCGGACGTGACCCAGGCGTTGCGGCTACTCCGAGAATTGGCCCAGGAGTGGGGTGAGGAAAAGAAACCCACGATGACCGACCTGGTGGCTCGGGCGGCGATCGCAGCCCTTCGCGAGCATCCGGAGATGAATAGTCGGTTTGTGGAGGGGCAGGTGGAGATCCATTCTTTGATTCATCTCGGGATTGCCGTGGCGCTGGACAAAGGGCTGGTGGTTCCCGTGATCCGAGACGCCGGCGGAATGACCTTCGCCCAGTTATCCGCTGCCATTCGCATGCTCAGCCGGCGGGCCCGGGATCATGAGCTGGACTCCGCAGAGATGGCGGGCTCCACCTTCACGGTGACAAATCTCGGCCAGTATGGGGTCGAGTGGTTCACCCCGATTCTGAATCCGCCGGAAACGGGGATTCTCGGGGTCGGGCGGGCGGAAGATGCTCCGGTGTACTGCGGGGATGTTTTGGAACGAAGAACCCTCCTCCCCCTTAGCCTCACCTTCGATCATCGGGTGGTGGACGGCGCGCCAGCCGCCCAGTTCTTGGCCATGGTGAAACGCGGATTGGAGCACCCGTTGGATCTCCTCGTCGGGTGACGGCTGACCATTGATCGAGCGCTCGGAGCCGGGCAGGACCCGTAAGATCTACGGGCCCTGCCCGGTTTTTTCGCGACCCGAAACACCGGTCCTGGGCCAGTTTCCGAGGCTGCACGTTAGCGGTCGGGGTCGAGGTTGACCGGCGTCAGTCCCTCTAGTCCCATCGACTGGAGCTGGGTGTGATTGAGCACCATCATCTTGGCGTGCGCCCGGGCCTTCGGGACCCCGTCCAAGCTGGTGATCTGGGCCTCCGCTTCAATCAGCCGGCGGGTTTTTCGCACGGGAAACGCCACGACGCGCACCGTCTCCCCAGAGTGGATGGGGTTTTGGAACTCCACATCGAGTTTAGCAGTGACCGTAATCAGCCCCAGATTATTGGCGACATAAGCGGCCGCTTCGTCCAAGAGCGCACAGGTGATGCCCCCGTGTTGAATCCCCGGCCAGCCGTCGTGCCATTCTTCGGAGTTGAATTCTGCGGTGACCCCTTCCTCGCCATATTTTTCAAAATGCAGATGAAGGCCCTTGGGGTTTTCGGCGCCGCACACGTAACACCGTTCGTATCCCACTGCTTTACATCTCCTTACGTGTTTCGGTTGGCATTCCGCCGGTCGGTGAACACCAGACGGACGTTCGAAAATCAGTTCTATTATAACAATCTGCCGGCGGGGTGGGGCAAGGGGACGGAGTGCGGCAAGACAGGTCGCAATTTTATGGTACAATGGGACTAGTCGGAACATGGAGGTGGGAGCATGCGCCATTGCCGCGAGGCGGTGGAGGGTTTCGTGGAACGGCTGATTGAAGGGGTCAATGCGGATCTATGGCAGGAATTGCGCGATCTGGAGATCGTGTTCGAATCGGAGGACGAGCCGGATGCCGGGATCTATGAGAGCTTGGCCCGGCGAAACAGGGAAGACCGATACGAGGAGTACCTGCGAGTTGCGGCGATGTGTGACTAGGGGGCGATGAGGTGCGGGAGTGGCTGGATCGGGTGGCGACGGCGTATTTTGAGCGAATTCTCGGGAACTTGGATGAGATTTTTCTGTTCATCGGCGTGGATACCACGATCTATTATGCCAACCCGGCCTATTCTCGTTTGATCGGCGTGCCCAGGGAGAAGGTGATCGGGCGCAAACTTCGGGACATCGAACCCCAGGCGCGGATCATCGAGGTGCTGGAGACCGAGCAACCGGTGTTCCACGACTATTCCTACGTCGCTTCGGCCGGGATGGACGTCATTGGGAACATGTTTCCGGTGTGGATCGACGGGGAAAAAGTGGGGGCGGTGGCGATTTTTCGCCCGATTTCGCTGAGTATCGCCGCGTCCGATCGAAAACGGACGGTCGACGATCCAGAGGATGGTTTTTGCCGGGAATTGGTCGGGAAAAGCCGGGTGTTCCGCAACGTGCTGGGCGTGGCGCACAAAGTGGCGAAAACAGACGCCACGGTGCTTTTGCGCGGGGAGACCGGCGTGGGTAAGGAGGTGCTCGCCCGGGCGATCCACCGGGCCAGTCCGTTCCGGGCGGGGCCTTTTGTGGCGGTGAACATGGCCTCGGTTCCGGAGACGCTGTTGGAGTCCGAACTGTTCGGCTATGAAGCCGGGGCGTTCACCGGGGCGAGCCGGACCGGCAAACCGGGATTGTTTGAACAGGCGGACGGAGGGACGCTGTTTCTCGACGAAATCGGGGATGTCGGCCCATTGCTCCAGGCAAAGTTGCTGCGCGTTTTGCAGGAGAAGCAGATTCGCCGGCTGGGTGGAACCCGTTCTGTCCCCGTACAGGTTCGCCTCATTGCCGCGACGAATCGAAATCTTGAAGAAATGGTCGAACATGGGCAATTTCGCACCGACCTGTACTATCGGATCAGTGTGATTCCGATTTATATCCCCGCCCTGCGGGAGCGCGACGAGGACATTCTGCTGTTGGCGGAAACGTTCAAAAGCCGCCTTGAGGGGAAGTACGGGGCGATGAAGACGTTTTCGCCCCGGGTCCTGGAGCGGTTTCTTCGCTACAGTTGGCCAGGAAACGTGCGGGAGCTGGAGGCGTGTGTGGAGTACATGTTCCTCATGGCGGACGGCGTTCTTCTCGACGTCCAGCACCTGCCTCCCGCGCTGGTTGACCCGGGACCGAATCGGACCGCTGAACCCGAGCGAGCGCCGTGGCCGGGCTCGGCCACGACGGAGGAGCCGCAGGCCTCGTCGGGGTGGGCTTCGCTAAGGCGGCGGATCGAAGAGATGGAAAGGGAAGCGCTGGCGCAAGCTCTGCGGGAATCGCGGACAAAAACCGAAGCGATGCGCAAAGTAGGATTGAGTCGCAAGGGATTTTACGCGAAATTGAAAAAATACGGTCTTTCGTAGGACGTGTAGGTTTTTCGAGGGGAATGGGCGGTGCACATCGGGGTATGCGATTTTCATGCAAGACTGGCGATCGCTTCGGGATTCCCGAAGGACAACGGCATCGTTGAAATGAATGTACGGATGCGGTTAACGGACCGTGTAGCCGTGGTCACCGGGGGCGCGGGAGGAATCGGCCGTGCCGCCGCGCGCAAGTTCGCCCGGGAGGGCGCCAAGATGGTGGAGGCGGGCATCGACCGCCCGGGCGGAGAGGAAACGGCGAAGCAGATTCGAGAGGCGGGTGACGCGCTGTTCATCGAGACCGACGTGTCGTCTTTATACAGCGTGGCGGACAAGCCGGTCGAACGAGACAGAAGGAGGTGCTCGACGAGGTGTTTCCCGTGTCAACATAATTTGTTTCCGGAGGAAATAATCCGCCTCCCCCGGAAACAGTCACAGGACCACGGTGAATCAAATTCAGCCTCGGTTGTTTGGCACCGATCTTGCTAATGTTGTGAGATGTCTTTACAAACCAAAAGGAGGAGTACGCGATGACCGATGATCGCAAAGTGGCGGAATTGCTCAGAGACATGCCGACCAACTGGAATCGGTGGGGGCCCGATGACGAAATCGGTTCACTCAATTATCTGACGCCCGAGGAAGTGTTGCGGGGAATTCGATCAGTTCGGCAGGGAAAGGTGTTCACCTTGGGGGTGGTGATCGGGTCGCCTACCGGTGATCCGGTATGGCCCGGGCGAAGCGGTGCGACGAAACTGATGACCCAGGATAAAGGCCACTATCTGTCTCACAAGCTTCAGGCCGCACCGGGCGGTCTGGAGTATGCCGACGACTACATCACTATGTTTTTGCAGGGTACCACCCAGTTCGATGCCCTGGGTCACACCTGGTACGACGATAAAATTTGGAACGGCTACGATGCCGGCACCACCATCGGCGGGATGGACAAGGCGAGTGTATTGCCCATTGCCCAGCACGGCGTGGTCGGGCGGGCGGTGCTTCTCGATATCGCCCGGCACCGAGGCAAGCCTTATCTCGATCGGGGGGAAACGTTCGGACTCGACGACCTTCTGTCCTGCGCCGAGCGGCAGGGGGTGACCATTGAAAAGCACGACATTCTCATCCTCCGAACCGGGTGGCTGAAAATCTTCTATGAACAAGGACCGGCGGCGTTTTACGGGGATTCCTTCAATGAGCCGGGTCTGGCGTTCTCGCCGGAGTTGGTGAAATGGTTCCATGAAACGGAGATTCCGGTGTTGGCGACGGATACCATCGCCAACGAGACCACGGTGGATCCGGAGAGCGGGGCGTTACTCGTGTTGCACAATGCTCTGATGCGGAACCTCGGGGTGCTGTTTAACGAAATCCTGTGGTTGGAGGATTTGGCGGCGGATTGCGCCGCAGACGGCCAGTACGCGTTTCTGTACGCCGGGTCGCCGTTGAAAGTCTACCGCGGCACCGGGGCGCCGGTGAACCCGGTGGCGGTGAAATGAGCGATCCTTTCAGACCAGTGGGAAGGAGGGTGGACCATGGGTTCGGTGTATGATCAGAAACCTTGGCTGAAACATTATCCAGACTTTGTTCCCGCTGAATTGCCTTTGCCGGAGATCAGCATGATCGACGTGTTCGAGGAGAGCGCAAAGAGAGTGGGAAACCGCCCGGCGGTTCACTATTTTGACCAGACATTGACCTATGCCCAGTTGGATGACCTGGCCGATCGCTTTGCGACTCTTCTCGCAGGCTGGGGGGTCGACAAAGAGGATCGAGTGGCGGTGTATGTACAGAACAATCCCCAGTTTCTGATCGCCCAATACGGGGCCTGGAAACGAGGGGCCGCGGTGGTGCCTCTCAACCCCATGTTTAAAGAAAAAGAAGTGGAGTACCATCTGCAGGATTCGGGCGCCAAAGTGCTGGTTGCCTTGGATTCCCTGTACGCCGCTCATGCGGAGAAAGTGATCGGGAGAACCGACGTACAGCAGGTGATCACCACCCATGAAAGCGATTTGGTCTCCCGACAAACGGCGGAAAAAACGCCGCTTTTGAATCAGACGAAAAAATTCACCCCGACCGGCACGGTGGATTTGGTATCGGCTTTGCGTCAAACAACACCGGATCCAAGTGTGCGGGTGGCGGTGAGTCCCGAGGATATCGCTTATCTCGTGTACACGTCGGGGACCACCGGACGGCCCAAAGGCGCCATGAACCTGCATCGCAACGTGGCGTATAACGCGAACGTGTATCGGATCTGGATGCAGATGGGAGACGAAGACGGCGTGCTGGGGCTGGCCCCGCTGTTTCACATCACGGGCATCGTCGGGCACGCCGCCCTGGCCGCCCGGGCGGGAATTCCCCTGGTGTTGTTCCATCGGTTCGACGCCAGGGTGGCCCTGGAGATGATCGAGCGGTGGAAACCGACCATGACCGTGGCGTCGATCACGGCGTTTATTGCCCTCATGAATGCCCCCGAGGCGAAGCAGGCCGATGTCGGCTCGATGTCGAAGTATTACAGCGGAGGCGCTCCGATTGCCCCGAGTTTGGTGGAACAGTTCGAAAGGGCGTTCGGCGGGTATATTCACAACATCTACGGGCTGACGGAAAGCAATTCTCCGACGCACGCGGTGCCTCTCGGCGTTCGGGCGCCGGTGGATCCCGGCAGCGGGGCTTTGTCCGTGGGGATTCCGGTGCCGAACTGCCTGGCCAAGGTGGTGGATTTGGAGGATCCCGGGCGAGAGGTGGGCGTCGGGGAACCGGGGGAGTTCGCCGTGCGCGGGCCGATGATTTTTTCTGGATATTGGAATAAACCCGAAGCGACGAAAAATGCGTTCCACGACGGGTATTTTCTCACCGGAGATGTGGTGGTCATGGACGAGGACGGCTGGTTTTACGTGGTTGACCGCAAGAAGGACATGATCAATGCCTCGGGGTACAAAGTGTGGCCCCGGGAGGTGGAGGATACCTTGTACCAGCACCCGGCGGTGAAGGAAGCGGCGGTGGTGGGGGTTCCCGATCCGTACCGGGGGGAGACGGTCAAAGCTTTCGTGGCGCTTCGTGACGAATACGCCGGGAAGGTGACGACGGAAGAGATCGTGCAGTTCTGCAAGGAGCGGATGGCAGCGTATAAATATCCGCGTTTGGTGGAGTTTTTGCCGGAGATTCCGAAAACCGCGTCGGGAAAATTCCTCCGGCGGGAACTCCGGGAACGCTCCTCTCAGTCGTGAACAGTGAAAGGTCGAACGATCGGATGAACAGAGTGTACCTGTGGACGGCTAAAGAACAGATCGACCCGGATCGCCTCCGGGGGGCCGCGGCCGTGGTGATGGACGTGCTCCTGGCGACCACCACCATGATCACGATGATGGAGCGGGGTGCCGGCCGGGTGTTCCCGGCCCGGGACCTGGCCGACGCCCTGGATTTGAAAAGAACGTGGATGTCCCCGCGTCTTTTGACCGGCGGGGAGGAGGACGGTCGGGAGGTTCCCGGATTTGACCTGGGGCCGTTTCCCGAGGAGTATACCGAAGAGGGGATCGCCGGTCGGGACGTGGTGTTTTTGACCACCAACGGCACCCCGGCCCTGCGCCGGGCGGAGGGTGCGGAGCGAGTTCTTCTGGCTTCGCTGCGCAATGCCCCGGCGGTGGCGAAGTATGTACAGGAGGCGAACCTTGCGGTGGTCTACCTCATCTGCGCCGGATCAAAAGGGCGCCTGTCGCTGGAAGACGCCCTTTGCGCCGGGGTGATCGCCGACCGGCTGGGCATAGCGGGTTGGGAACTGGATGACGGCGCGATCTTGGTCCGGGACGCGGCCCGGATGCACGACGGCCGGATGGTGGAGGCGCTGAGCCTGGGCCGGGTGGGCCGTTGGTTCACGAGCGTCGGCCGCCGCCATACCCTGGAGTTCGCCGGGACCGTGGGGGCGAGTACGGCTGTGGTCGGGCTGGAGGACGGCCGGTTACGCCTGTTCGGCGACTGATTCAACCAACGGAGCAATCCAATGACTCCAACGAGGTGAGATCCGTGTTTGATTTTTCCCCGACACCAGAGCAACAATCGGTGCTTGATCGCACAAACGAGATCATGGAACGGTACATTTATCCCGCCGAACGGGATTTTCATGAAGAAGAAGGGTTTCCCGAAGAGAAGATGCGCGGGCTGCAGAAGCGGGTGAAAGAGGCCGGGTTGTGGGCGCCGCATCTGCCGAAAGAAGCGGGAGGCCTTGGCATGGGTTATGTGACCTTGGGACTGATGAACGAGATCCTCGGCCGCAGTCCGATCGCCCCCCGGGCGTTCGGCACCAATGCGCCGGACACCGGCAACCAGGAGATCCTGTGGCTGGCCGGGACGCAGGCGCAGAAGGAACGATACCTGAAGCCTTCGGTGGCCGGGGAGATTTATACGGCGTTCGCCATGACCGAACCGGAGGTCTCGGGGTCGGACCCGACGTTGCTGCGGACCACCGCCCGCCGGGACGGGGACGGCTGGGTGATCGACGGGCATAAATGGTTCGCCACCGGGGGATCCCGGGCGGCGTTTTTCATCGTGATGGCGGTCACCGACCCCGATGCCGACCCTCACCGCCGCGCGAGCATGTTCATCGTGGAGGCGGGGACGCCGGGGCTGGAGATCGTCCGGGATGTGCCGGTGATGGGCGACACCCTCGGAGGGCACACGGAGCTGTGGTTTCGGAATTGCCGGATCCCGGGCGAGAACTTGCTGGGGGAGGTAGGGGACGGCTTCCGGCTGGCTCAGCTTCGTTTGGGGCCCGGGCGGATCACCCATGCCATGCGCTGGATCGGCGTGATGCGACGCAGTTTCGAGATGATGCTGGACTACGTGCAGCGCCGGGAGACCCGAGGGCAGAAACTGGTCGATTTTCAAACGGTGCAGAACGACATTGCCGAGTCCTACGCGGACATTGAGACCTCGAGGTTTCTCACGCTTCATGCCGCTTGGAAAATGGACCAGGGGCTCGATGCGCGAAAAGAGATTTCGCTGATTAAATTCTACGGGGCGAATGCGCTCCACCGGGTGATCGACCGGGCCATCCAGGTGCACGGCGCCCTCGGGTTCTCCAAAGACACGCCCTTGGAAGGGTTTTATCGGGAGGCCCGGGCGGCGCGGATTTACGACGGTGCGGACGAGGTGCACCGGGTGGTGGTGGCGAAGCGGATCATGAGAGAGTTTCGGGAGAGGCGATCGTTGTGACGGTTGAAGCAAGTCGCCCGGGCCGCGGACGGGGCACCATTCCCGTTCGCCCCGGAGAAGAACTGGATGTCGAGGCGGTGCGCCGGTTTTTGTCGGCGCACATCGAGGGGCTGGGGGATTGCCCGGTCGAGGTCGAGCAGTTCCCCTCCGGGGCGTCGAACCTCACGTACTGGATTCGTTGCGGGGAATGGGAGGCGGTGCTGCGGCGGCCTCCCTTCGGGCCGCTGCCGCCGAAGGCGCACGACATGAAGCGGGAGTCTTCGTTTTTGAGTCGGTTGCACCGTGTGTTTCCGCTGGCTCCGCGGCCCTACGCGTTTTGCGAGGATCCGGCGGTGCTCGGGGCGCCGTTTTACGTGATGGAGTACCGGCGGGGAGCGGTATTGGACGATAAGTTCCCGCCGGGCGTGGAGGCGACGCCGGAATTGTGTCGGCGGATTTCCTATGCGGTGGTGGACACGCTGGCGGAGCTGCACGCGGTCGATTATCGAGAGGCGGGCCTGGGGGAGTTCGGCCGACCGGAGGGCTTTTTGCAGCGGCAGGTCGGCGGATGGATCGACCGGTACCACCGGGCGAAGACGGACGACATTCCCCAGGTGGATCGGATCACCCGCTGGCTGGGGGATCATCTTCCGGCGTCGCCGGCGGCGACGATCATTCATAACGACTACAAGTTAAATAACCTGCTGCTGGACCCGGGCGACCTCTCCCGGATTGTCGCCGTGGTGGACTGGGAAATGGCAACGATCGGCGACCCGCTGTTCGATTTGGCGGTGTCTCTCAGTTACTGGGCCGAGGAGACGGACCCGGAGCTGCTCAAAGAGGTATTGCCGACGGTGACCAAATACGGCGGATTTCTCAGTCGAGACGAGTTCGTGGAGCGCTATTCGCGCCGGAGCGGACGGGATGTATCGTCCCTGGATTTTTATATGGTGTTTGCCTACTTTAAGTTGGCGGTGATTCTCCAGCAGATCTATGTGCGGTGGAAACGGGGACAGACCCAGGATCCGAGGTTTGCCGGTTTTGGGCTCCGGGTGAGGCGACTGTTGGAGTACGCTGACGGGTGCATTCCCGGCCGGGCGTGAGGTGAACCCTGCACAGCGATCGGTTAGAGGATGCGGTAAAACCACTGGGTGATGGGGCCGAAGACAGCTTCCAAGGGAGCCAGAGGGTTAAACTGCAGGTAGACCTGCCACTGGACCATGGCTGCCATAACGAGGGCCAGCGCGAGTAACGTTCCGTGAACAGCCAACTCTCTGCGCTGGCCGGCCCGCCACATGGCGGGCCATTCCAGCAACGCAGCGGCGACGAACAGGATGGCCAGCCACAACATCTTCGTTTCCTCCGATTTTCCTCATGGTTCCACTTTAGGTTCGTCCAGAAAACCCGCGATTATACGGCGGGACAGGACTCTCCTTCGCCTGGAGACGGAGTCGCCGGTGGAGCGGACCGCCGTGAGGCGAATGCGAAGCCCGGTGAGAGTCCGTTCAAAGCGAACTTCCGCCCCAATGGAAGCGGCCCGCTGCCGGATGAGCGCCACCCCGTAATGTCCCTCCTTCTGTGCGCGATCCCAACTTTCTTCCCGCTGCCCGTCGTCAGTGATGGTCAACTCCCAGCGCCTCCCCGCCTGCGTCCAGGTGAGAAACACTCGGCTCGCCGCTCCGTGTTTGACGGCGTTAACCACTGCTTCCCGGCAGATGGCTGCGAGGACCGGCCACGCGACGGGAGCCAGTTCCGGCGCCTCGCCGGCGATCACGACCTGTGCGCCGAAACCGGTGGCGAACTGCTCGAGGTGAGTTTTCCACGTCTGCTCATCCACCGAATCCCCAATCCCGGGCCGCAGATCGAGGATGGTTTTCCGCAGTTCGTCATCGACTTCCCGAAGGGCTTCTTGAATTTCCTCCAGGTGTACGCCGGCGGGATGCCGGGCCGGCAGCTTTTTTCGGGCATGATTCAGTTGCACTCCGATAAAAAAGAGGGTTTGCCCGATGTCGTCGTGCAGTTTCTCGGCCATTCTTTTATGTTCGGACGCGACGAGCTCCCGTTCCCGCGCCTGGGCGATCTCGTCATGCAAGGCGTCCAGCCTGGCAAAAAGCCGCCTGGAAATGAGGGCCGTAACCAAACCTGCGAGGATGGCGGTAAGCCAGTTGGAGGCTTCCATCGGAAGAAGGCTGAGCACCCAGGGCGTGTGTCGAATCAGTTCGAAAAGGGCGACGACCACGGCGGGGACGATGAGCAAGGCACGCCGAACAGCGCGTTCGTTCACGGGGGATCACCTCTCTTGCTCGAACAGGCTTCTCCTGTATTGTGAGCGATCCGCAGGGGTTTCGCAAGGGAGCGGAAAGACGGTTAATGTGGCGTGGGGCTAGGCAGTCGAACATTCCTTAGTTCTGCCACACTCATACCTTGGAGGGAAGGTGGAAGGAGGGGCGAAGAATGAAGGTGGTGGCTTTTGGATCGGAGACACTGTCCCATTTTCCCTATCGCGACCTGTTGGAGGTGCTCCCGGCCGAGTGCCGGTATTATGTAGGCGCAGGGTCTGACTCTGGCGGTTCGGGTCTAGAAGAGAATGCCGATGTTGAGGATGTCGTTCGTGACATCTCTATTGAGGAGTGCCGGCGACTGCCAGCCGATGAAACCACGGCCATCGTGACCGAACCGCTGTGGGTGTCTGCCTTCGGGGGGTGGCGCCCGGAGCGCACGGTCGCCGTGATGGCTCATATTTCTTTCAGCACCGCCGCCCAGCGCCGCTTGGCGAACCTCGTTGCGGCTGCTGCAGACGCTGTATTTGTTCGATCGGAAACTCAGTATCTTCAATGGTGCTTTCAGCGGCCAACGGTATTTTTTTGGGATCCATACCGCTGCCGGCAAGAAGCGGTGCACTGGGTGTCGCGGGTTATAGGGGCGTTGGAAAATCCTGAGGAACTCAGAGGACTGGAAAAGGAACAGTGGCACTCGCGACTGAAGGAATATCAAGGCTTTGTGGGGCGGGAAGAAATCTCCGAAAAGGCCCTCTATTTCTCGGCGGCCTACCGGTACCTCTTGGAGGATCCAGCGGCCCGGGAGGACCTTCTTGCTTCTTTTGAACGGGCCGTGGCGTCGGGGCGTGCCGATTGTCTCGTCACGCATTACCGGTTTTTGTCCGCTATTCTGGTGAAGCAGGGGCGTTTGGAGGAGGCGGTTCAGGCCTACGGGGTGACTGCGCTGGACCAAGCTGCCAAATGGGAGTATGAACGTTTGCTGACGTGGCTGGAGGATGGACGGCAGGCGCTGGTCCGGGCCCGGCTCTTTCTGCTCAATGATGATCTGCGTTCGGCCCGGGAAGTGCTGAGTGAAACAGATGGGGAGGAATCGGGACGACTCCGGTTGGAAATCGCTTTGCGGACAGGTTATCTGGACCAGGCTTTTCGCGAGGTCGCACCGGCGGATTGCAAAACCCATTCGGTGCACCGATCGGTCGAGATTCTTGAGGGTTTTTTCTACTGGCTTCAAGGAGACCGCCCCGGGGCGATTCACCATTTTCTCCGGGCCGCCGCCGAAGACCCTAACGCCCTTGGTTACATTCTTGAAATGGACGAGGCGGAAAGTCTTCTTGAGCAAATCCGCCGTGGGGAAAGAGCGTCATGACTCGTCCTGTGCGCAAATCCTCCGGTAATCGCTTGACGGCCATGATGCAGGTTCGCAATGAAGCGGACCGCTATTTGGACACCGTGCTTCGGTGCCTGTCGGAATTTGTCGATGACGTGGTGATCGTGGATGACGCCAGTACCGACGGGACCCCCGACCTTTGTCGCGATTTTAAGAAAGTCGTTAAATTAGTCGTTCTGCCCGAATCTCAATTCAGGCGGGAGTGGAACTTGCGGTCCCTGCTCTGGGATGTGGCGGTCTCCACCCACCCCGATTGGCTACTCGCCGTGGATGCGGATGAATTATATGAGGACCGCGCGAAGGAAGAGATCCGGGCCCTTATCGATCAGGACCAGTACGATTGGGTGGCCTTCCGGATGTTCGACATGTGGGGAGGCCTGACCCATTACCGAGAGGACGAGCATTGGAACCTTCACAAACGTTACACCGTTACCTTGGTCCGCTTCCTCCCGGGGTATCATTACTTTTTTCCGCCGATGGATCTCCACGTCCCCCGCGTTCCCCTATCCTATCGCCCCCTTCCCGGACTGTGTTCGCCGATTCGGATCAAACATCTCGGGTGGGTGGGCCCCAGGGAGTATCTTCAGCAAAAATATGAGCGCTATATGGCCCTGGATCCCGACGGCCGCTGGGGAAGCCTTGCCCAGTACCGCTCGATCCTCGAACCGAATCCCCGTTTGGTGGAGTGGAGGGAGGACGGAGAATGAAAGTGGGGATTCTGACGCACAGCTTTGTCGACGGGTACAATGGCCGATTTGAAAGGGTTTTTGCGGGCGGGTTGGAACGCTACATGTTTGATCTGGCTCTTTTGCTTCAGGACTTGGGAATGCGGCCGGAAATCCACCAACTGTCCTTTCAAGGTGCATTTTCCAGTCAGGTCGACGGGATCGATGTGTATGGACACGCATGTGGCCCCGACGATGCCGTGAAGGTGTTTGAACAGATGGCGGATGCCGTGGATGGGCCTGTGATTTATGCCAGTTTCCTCTGGCATCCCCTTCGCTTCCGCCCCCACAGTATTGGAATTTGTCATGGAATCAACTGGGATCGGGGCGACGGCTCCGCCCAGGAGAAAGCCCAGGTGGCCGGTGCCATCCAAGGGGCGTTAGACCATCTGCAGCGCATCGTGTCCGTGGATTCACATTTTGTGACCTACTGCCGGTCGGTGTGCACCTTTAACGATCCGCGAAAATTGGTGTTTATCCCGAATCATGTGGATACTCGCAGGTTTCGCCCTGACCCCGGGATGCGGCGGGCTGATCAAGTGCGGGTACTATTTCCCCGGCGCATCAGTTGGGAGCGGGGCGTGATTCCCATGATGATCACAACAGACCGGATTCTGGCCCGGCATCCGGATGTGGTGGTGGAGTTTGCGGGGGATGTGGTGGAAGGTAATCCTATAACCCGGGTGTTTCGATTCTGGATGAAAGAACACCCCCACCGCCATCGCCTCCTTCACCATGTGCTGTCCTTTTCGGAGATGGTCCGCGCCTATCAAAGGGCCGACATCGTGGTGATCCCCAGCATTTTTTCCGAGGGAACTTCGTTTTCTTGTTTAGAAGCTCTCAGTTGCGGGGCGGCGGTGGTGGCTACCGATGTCGGGGGGTTGAACGATCTGGTGATCGACGGGTATAACGGCCTGTTGGTGCCGCCAGATTTTGAAGCGTTGGAAGCGGCGGTGGGGCGCTGCATCGAGAATCGAGGTCTGCGTAGAGCCCTGGGGCGCAAAGCCCGGGAGACGGCCCGGGCTTTTGACCGGTCTCGCTGGCGGCTCCGGTGGAGCCGGGTGCTCAGACCTTGGTTGGCCGGTTGGGCTGCCCGGTCTCCCAGGGCCGTGGATTGAAATGTCTTCTAGAACGGGGGTTCGGAGAGGGCGGCCAGGAGCTGTCGGCTGTGGAGGGCCCATGGCAGGGGTCCCGGGAGAACTCTGGCTGCCACGTCGGGGACAAGGCGCTGGAAGGTGTGCACCGCCGCCAGGAATCGCCCAACCCGGGGTGCAGCCCGATGGGGGTACATCCCGGCGGCGAGGGCGAACCATTTGGCAGCCAGGGTGTCGAGGTCGCTTTCCAGGGCCAACCATCCGGCCAACAGGGCTTCTTGGTACGTCGGCTCGGAGGAGAGGCTCAAATACTGCCGGGCCCACGTGGCGATTTGTTCGCGGGAAACGCCCAGCAGATGTAACGGCCTGGGAGGGAGAAGGTCTATCGAAGGATCCGCCGGTCCCCGGTCGGGAGGGGGCACCGGAGCCCCCGGGTTTTCAGTGTTCATAGGCACCGACTGATTTCCACCTTGAGCGCTGTTCATATCGAACAAACATTTCAATTCGGCCAGCCGGCGCCCCGCCGGTTCATAGCCGGGGTGAGTCTGGAGAGCCCGTTGATAATGGTCCATCGCCTCCTCCCATAACCACAACCGTTCACAGGCGATACCGGCTAGAAAATGACTTCGATACGTTCCCGCCCCGGACGCCGAACTGTAGCGGCCGTCACAAGGGCCCAACTCCAGGCAATGGTCCAGGAGGGGCAGAGCCAGGTCCGCCCGATCGTCGTCCAGGTGCAGGATGGCCCTCCACTCGAAAAGATCGACAAAATCGCGGTAAAAAGCGGCCGCTTCCCGGAGCAGTTGTGCGGCCTCCCGCCGGCGGCCCAGTTCACGGAGGCAGTAAGCCGTTTTCATCACCAAGTCTGACGTGTACCCCGTAAAGACGGGGGCTGACTCCAGGGCCCGCTCAAAGGCTGTCAGTGCTTCCTTATAACGGGCTTGTTGGAACTGCTCCGTTCCCCAGGCGTAAAGGAGCACGGGATCCTCGGGACGCTGAGCTAAGGCTCTTTTCAACAGGCGCTCGTTGCGCTCATTTTTCTTTCTCCTGCGGATCACCTCATCGACATACCCCTCGTGCCAAAGGACCAGGTCGGAGAACCGAATCCCATCGCCATAGGCCGCCCGGATGGCAGAGGCGGTTTCCTCGTGGATGACCCCTTGAAATCGAATCTGCGGGTCATTCCGGAACAGGCGGCAGGCCGCATCCGTCACATATTCGCCTGAAGAACCGTCCCCGATCCGATGGCGGATCTGCAAAAAATATCCTTTTACATCTCGGTCCGCCAGGAGGCGGCCCAGGTACCCCGAATCCGGAGGCACGAGGGTTTCATCGGCGTCCATTACCAGAATCCACGGCATCCGAGCGGCTTCCAGCCCCGCGTTGCGAGCTTGGGAAAAATCGTCCGCCCAGGGGATGTCGAGAATCTTCGCTCCGAAGGAAGCGGCGATCTCCCGGGTCCGGTCTGTAGATCCGGTGTCCACCATGATGATCTCTGACACGTAGGGGGCGACGGAAGTCAGGCAGCGTGGCAAAAAGTCTTCTTCATTGCGCACAATCATGCAGAGCGAGATGTCAAAGGGCATGACTTGCCACCTCCCCGAGTTGTATCTGAGCGATCTCCAGGCGAACGGCGAGAATCAAGGATTGAAAGGGTGTAGAGTCTGTTATCCTGCACAGGTGCCGCTCCGCATCCGCCAGACGCCGGCTTACCCCAGGTGATAAAGTCGTGGAAGCGATCCTCCTTGTTTGCCGGCCCTTCGGATCGCCTGCGGCCCAGGTGGCCCAAAAATCCGAAGCCGCCTTTTCCCCCCGGATGACACGGAGAATAGCCGCGATTCGAAGGGCGGCCGGCCGCAGGGCCGGCTGAAAGGTCAGCGCGGCTTTAAACCACATCAGGGCGGCGTCGTATACCCGGAGTTGTTCCGCGGCGGCACCGAGGGCGAAACAGGGAAGATACGTTCCCATTCTTTCTTCTCGATGGAACATCGAAGGAGCAGGGCCGAGCTCCACAGCCTTGCGCAGAAATTCTGTGCCCGCCCCCCACCGGCCCAGGTCCAGAGCAATGAGGCCGGCCAGGCAGTATAAATCTGTATACTTCGGAAATAGCCGCAGACCTTCCTGAATGAGGGCGAGGGCATCCCCGGGCTGGCCGGCGGCGTAGAGACACCGGGCTTCGGTTTTATACAGAAGGTGCGCCCAGGGGGTCCGCTCCGGTTCGATCCCCCGCCTCGCCCGGCGGAAACAGGCCAGAGCCCGCGGCAGTCTTCCGGATCGCACGTATTCGACCCCGAGATTGTACCAATGAAAGGGGCGGTCCGGGTGGTCGCGGATCTCCAGGCGAAGAAGCCTCAAGTTCCGGGCGACCTTGTTGCGGCTGTTCACCGTTTCCGGGTGGTAGCCCAGGTGGCGAACTCGGACTTCACTGACGATAAAGCGGGCTTCCGGCCGGGCCCGGCAGATGGAAGGAGTGATCTGTTCGTGAACCCTGCCTTCGAATCGGTATTCCGGCCGGTTCCGGAACAAACGAACCACCGGGTTGATGACGGTGGGCTCTTGACCGGGGCCGGGCTCATGACAGATTTGGATCAGCACAGCCTCGGCCTCCGGCTCTTGTGCCACGGTACGCAGCCCGGCCGCACCGCCAGGCTCCAGGCGCTCATCCGCATCGAGCACGAGAATCCAGTCGCCCCGGGCCCGGTCGAGACCGGCATTTCGGGCCCGGGCAAAGTCGTCCCGCCAGGGTTTACGGATCACCCGCGCCCCGTGGCGCATGGCCAACTCAGCGCTGCCGTCATCCGAACCGGTATCCACCACGATGATTTCGTCTACGGCGCCCCGAACGCTGGTGAGACAGGCGTCCAGGTACTCTGTCTCATTCTTGACGATCATGCAGAGGGAGATCTGCGGCCGACTCATGTCGATTCCTCCTTGTCCGGCCCCGCCAGTGGGTGTGCCACCCGATTCCATCGAGAAGTTCCAATGCCCGCCCGACAGCCCTGCGCTCCTCCGCGAACCCACCCCTTTTCGGTCGGAGAGCCTCGGCTTCTTCCAGCATCCTCTTGGCGGACTGAAGGGCGGCCGCGGCAGCGGCCGGCCGGGCCCGGGAAAACCCGAGACCTGCACTTTGCTCGAACAATTCCGCCGCCTGATCCCAATGTCCCTTGTCGTAGAGCATCTCTCCCAACAGAAACAGCCCCTCGGCGTCCAACTCGCGCCGGGTAAGAAGACGGAGCAAGCGGTCTGCGGCGAGATAGACCCATCCTTCACGGTACAGGGTCTTGGCGAGAAACAGATCCATCCCGTTGCTGTGGAGGGCGGCCAGATCTTCCGCCAAGGGAATCAAGCGGTGTTGAACCGCCCGTTGGATCAGGGGCCGAAGGATGTCCGGTCCAATTGCCGCGTGGCTTTGAGTGTCCGGGGATGCGGGGCTCCCCATGAGCCTGGCGTCGATGCTTTGATAGACCGGGGGAAGTTCCAGTCTGCGGTCGAGGGATTGATCCTGAGCCCACCGGGCCAAGGCGTAGTCCATGATCTCCTCCTCGCCCAGAGGGACTTGCCGGTCTCCCGAATGGATACTGAGTTCCACTATCTGGCACGCCTCCCGCCATTGACCCAAAGCCACGAGACATTGAACTCGCAGCGGCCGGTTTTCACTGCCGAGAGAGGTATCTTCAGAATCTAGGAGCCCGATGACCTCGCCGTAGGCCCCAATATGCAGTAGCGCCCGCACCAGGCTCCGCTGGTCCGGCGGTGTTCCGGCACAGGAGGCCAATGCTTTGACGAGATCGCCCTCTGGTACATCCCGGGCCGCGAGAATTTCGGCCAGCGTTTCCAAGGCCGGCTCCCACCCCGGCCGGGCCGCCAAGGCCTGGCGTACCGACTGCTCTGCCTCTTGCAACTGCCCGAGGTCCAGGCACAGCTGGGCCGCCGCGTGGAGTGGGCGGAAGCTGTTGATCCCCGCGCTGCCGACGTGGGCACCGGGGGGAGGACAGGCCGCTGCCTGCAGATACGCCTTCAGCGCCTCCTCCCGCAACCCTTGAGCCCGCAGGGCGTCGGCGAATATCACAAAAAGATCGGCGTACTTCGGGTAGCGCTCGAGCTCCGGCCGCAGTGTCAACTCGACGTCGCGAAATTTCCCCAGGGCGAGCCAGACCATCCCCAGGTCTCGAAAGAGGGTGGGGCGGTACGGCGCCTGAAGTGGCGTCAAAGAGGCCGCTCGGCTGAGCCACAGGGCAGCCCGGTCCAGGCGGCCGGCCTGGCACCAGGTGACCCCGACTTGATACGTGTAAAACGGGTGCCGGGGGAGATCCCGAAGCGCAAGCCTTAAAAGCCGGAGATTGCGCCGGACCTTATCCCGCCGGGCGATGACCTCGGGGCGATACCCATGGTGGACAATCCGCCAAGGGGCTATCTGCGTTTCTGAAATGCCTTCTTGGTCCCAAACGATTTGTTCATGAATGCGCCCTTGAAAATACACTCCGGGTTCTCGCCGAAACAACCTGGGGACTCGGTGGATCAACCGGTCGTCCATCGATGGGCCGAGGAGATTTTCAATATCGAGCCAAAAGCTTTTCGCCTCTGTATGACGAAGCACCTCCAGCCAGCTCGAATCCGCGTCCCTCAGCTCCTCGTCGGCGTCTAGCCACAGGACCCACTCGGCCTGAACATGGGCGAGGCCCGCATTGCGCGCTTTCGAAAAATCGTCCTCCCAAGGGACGTGAATCACCCGGGCTCCGAAGCTCCTGGCCACCTCCGCCGTTCGGTCCCGGGATCCGGTGTCTACCACGATCCATTCGTCAGCCACACTGCGGGTGCTTTCCAGGCTTCGCAAAATCGTTTTCTCCTCATCTTTTGCCAACATCATCACGCCGAGCAAGGGTTTGCTCACCGGGCATCCCTCCTATGGAACGCCCGGGGATCAGGTTCCCTGGGCGTTGAAAAATACGTCAATGGTGGTGGAGGCCCCTGCTGTGGCCGAGGCGTAGGACAATCGGGTGTATTTCAGGAACCGGCTTGGAACAAGTACGTCCACAGACCCCGC
>NZ_JAILZZ010000101.1:0-3696 GCF_023512215.1 Kyrpidia sp.
GTGAGCGCCTCCTTCGGCATCGCGGCGCTCACCACGATTCTCCAGCAGCGTTCGGCGGTGCAATTGTCCCGGATCAGCGACGGGGTGACCATCGACTCGGTGCCCTTCGCTCAACTCCAGGCCCAAGTGAGCGCCGGGCTGAGCCAGGCCGGGGTTGACCCGACGACGGCGGCGAGCGGCGCAGTGGCGGTTCTGGCGGGCCTGATCCAGAAGGAGGCGGTGACCCAGGCCATCGCCGATACGTTCATGATGGCGTCGATTCCGCTGTTCTTCGCCCTGCCGCTCATTTTCTTCCTAAGGGGCCGGCCCAAGACCCAGCCGGCGCAGACCGGGACGCCGGCGGCTCCCGTCAAAGCCGAGGGGTGAGGCGCTGGCTCCATAAGATCTTCAAGCATTCTCCACAACCCGTCCACAAGCGCGCAGTACAATGGGTTCAGTATGGCCCAGCCGAGTCCGGACGTTCGGGTTGGGCACGGATGGGCGGTGACCTGTCGAGGTCGGGAAGCCGATCGTCCCGGATCGGCCCCCGGCGGAGGCTGGGCGCAGACGGCGACCCTCGGGAGTTCGGCCCCCGTTGTCGGGGGGGCCTCCGGCTCCCGGCCGCCGCCCGATGATCATCGGATCGGGAGTGCACACATCTTTCGGAGGATTTCTGAGTTCACATCCTCAAGGAGGGACATGATGAACGGACGCCGCCTCGCATTCTTTCTCGCCGCCCTGGCCCTCGCCGGCGGGTCGGTCGCCGGTTGCGCGGCGGGCAACAGGGCTGCAACGACCCGCCAGAGCCGGGCGATCCCGGTCGAGACCACGGTGGTCAAACAGGGGACCATCGGCGGGACGCTGACCCTGGCCGGCCAGATCCAGGCCTCGACGCTGACCAACGTGGCGCCGAAACAGTCGGGGAAAGTGGTTCAGGTCCTGGTGCAGGTGGGGGATATGGTCAAAGCCGGCCAGCCCCTCATACGCCTCGATACCTCGGACCTGGAAAGTCAACTCCGTCAGCAGCAGGCTTCGCTCCAGGTGGCCCGCGCCCAGCTCGACAAGGCGAAATCGGACGCCCAAAACAGTTCTTCCCAAGCTTCTTCGGCGCTCAGCCAGGCTCAGATTGCCTTGCAGGACGCTCAGACGACATACAACCGAACCAAGAGCTTGTTTGATGCGGGCGCGGCTTCGCAGCAGGAACTGGATCAGGCTTCGACCGCTCTGCAGACCAAGCAGGCGGCCTACGACGCAGCCCTGCAGCAATACCGGACCGCCGCTCCGGGGGGGGATCCGATGAACCAGGATTCGATCAAGGTCGCCCAAGCCCAAGTGGCCCAGGCCGAGGCCGCTGTGGCGAACATTCAGCATCAGATCGATCAAATGACGGTGGCGGCGCCGGTGGGCGGGGTCGTGGCGAGCCGGGCGGTGGAAGTCGGAGAATATGCGAGTCCCGGGGCCTCGGCGGTGACCATCGCCCAGACGGACCCCGTCAAACTGACGGTTCAGGTGCCGGAGACCGCCGTCAATGAGGTCAAGCCCGGCATGGGGGTGCGGGTGGACGTCCAGTCGGCTGGAGTGACCGGACTCAAGGGCACCTTGGCGCGGATCAGCCCGGTGGAGGATAACAACTCGAAATCTTACCCGGCCGATGTGGAGATTTCCAATGCGGATGGCAAACTGAAACCGGGCATGGTGGCCCAGGTCACGGTGGAAGGCCTTCCTCCGGTCAGAGGGTTGGTGATCCCGGCGTCGGCCATCGTGGAGACGGCCGATGGCCCGAAAGTGTTCACCGTGGTCAATAACGTTGCCCATCAACATCTGATTCAGATTGGCGCCGTGGACAGTCAACATGTCCAGGTGGTGAAAGGCCTGAACGAAGGGGATGTGCTCGTCGTTGCCGGTCAGGAGCTCCTCGGCGAAGGGGCCCAGGTCACCGTGGTGCAGTCCGGCCAGGCTGGCGGTTCGGGTGCTGCGGCCGGTGCGGGGCAAAGCGCCGGCTCGGGTCGCGGAGGCGGCGCCGGTCAAAACGGCGGTTCGGCCGGCGGTACCCGGATGGCCGCCCAGAATGGTCCGGGACAGACGGGCCGCCACGGTGGCGCGGGGCAAACCGGCGGGCAGGGGCCGTCGGGACAACCGGCAAACGGAACGAAAGGCGGAGGCGCCGGGACGGCGTCGGGTAGCGGGCAATGAAAATCGCGGATTTTTCCATTGAACGGCCCGTAACCATTTCGATGATCATGATCGCCCTGATCTTGGTCGGCGTCATCGCCCTCCCCCTGCTCAGGGTTGACCTGTATCCCTCGATGAACATCCCGGTGGCGGTGGTCACCGCGAGCTGGTCAGGGGCGTCGCCGGAAGAGATGGAACGCCAGGTCACCGAGCCCTTGGAGGCGGCGATGGCTTCGGTGCCGGGCGTGAATCAGATCAGTTCCACCTCCAACCAGGGAGGTTCCGTGGTCAGGGTCCAATTCGGCTACGGGGTGAATTTGGACCAGGCCATGCTCACCATGCGGGACCGGGTTGCCCGGGTGCAGCGCCAGTTGCCCGACGGGGTCGACACGCCCCAGGTAATGAAGATCGACCCCAACAATACGCCCATTCTGACGGTGGCCATGTCCGGCCCCTTGGATCCGGTCGAACTCAAGCGCCTGGCCGACGACGTGGTGCAGACCCGGCTGTCCCGGGCGGACGGCGTGGCGTCCGTGTCGGTTTCCGGCGGCCGGCAGCGCCAGATCCAGGTGGTTCTAGACCCCATCAAAATGCAGGCCTACGGCCTGTCGCTGAATCAGGTGATTCAAGCCCTGCAATCGGACAACACATCGGCCGACGCCGGCGTGGTGGATCAGGGGAACCGCCAGATTGTCGTCCATGTCACCGGAGATTTCCAGTCCCCTCAGGACATCGGCAACGTGCCCATCCATCTGGGAGGCGGAGGGACGGGCGGGGCGGCCGGCGGCGGAACGGGATCCGGGGCCCCGGCTCCCGCGGTCCTGTATCTCAAGGACATCGCCGATATTCAGGACACCTTTGCCGAGGTGACCCAGGAGGCGAGGCTGAACAACCAGCCCAGCGTGAGTCTCGACGTGTATAAGGTGTCGGACGGCAACACGGTCCAGGTGTCGAACAACGTGCGCCAAGAACTGCAGAATCTGCAGAAAGTGCTGCCCCCTTCGATCAAGCTCACGGTCATCTCGGATCAGGCCACGTTCATTAAACAGGCGATCGACACCGTGGTGAACCACACGCTCACCGGTGCGCTGTTCGCCATTGTGGTCCTGTATCTCTTCCTGCGCAGGGTGCGGACCACGCTGATCATCGGCGTGGTGATTCCGATCTCGGTGATCAGCACCTTCTCGCTGATGTATTTCAGCAACCAGACGATCAACATCGTCACTCTGGGCGGTTTGGCCCTGGGGCTCGGTTCGTTGGTCGACTTTGCCGTGGTGGTGCTGGAGAGCATTTTCCGATACCGGAATCAGGGGCTCGATCCCAAGGAAGCGGCGAAACAGGGCACCGCCGAGGTGGGGACGGCCGTGCTGGCGTCGGCTCTGTCCCAGATCGTCGTCTTTGCGCCGATCGCGTTTACCCAAGGGCTCGCTCAGCAGTTGTTCGGACCGTTGGCCCTCACGGTAAGCTTTTCCCACCTCGCGGCCCTTTTCGGCAGCTTGACGTTGGTGCCCATGCTCGCCTCGCGGTGGATGCCGAAGACCGATG
>NZ_JAILZZ010000102.1:0-3682 GCF_023512215.1 Kyrpidia sp.
AGCGGATCATTACGGTATCAGAAGCGGATCGCATCCTGGCTCTGCGGCATCGGATAGCCGTTGAAAACATGTTGGTGACCATCCACAACGGGATTGCAGATACGCCGCAGAGAGCAGAACCGTCGCACACTGATGAACCGCACATTGTGATGGTCGCTCGTTTTGCCCAACCAAAAGATCAATCGCTTTTGATTCGAGCACTTGAAGGTCTTAATGGGGAGTTTTCCTTGTCCTTTGTCGGTGATGGGCCAACTCGCCGAGAAATGGAAGCCCTGGCAGCGAACTCCTCCATTCGCCATCGAATCACCTTTCTCGGTACCCGCGCAGATGTGGTCGAACTCTTGGCAAAAGCCCACGTGTTTGTGTTGACGTCAAATTGGGAGGGCTTTCCGATCAGCATTTTGGAAGCGATGCGGGCGGGACTGCCGGTGGTGGCGTCGGACGTGGGAGGCGTGTGCGAGGCGGTGGTGGACGGGGAAACCGGATATTTGGTGCCACGGGGGGATGAGGTGACCCTGCGGGATCGGCTGAAGCGGTTGATCACCAATCCAGATCTCCGTGCACGCATGGGACAAGCCGGCAGGCGTCGGTATGAACAGCATTTTACGCTCGACAAGATGCTAAATCGGACCTGGCAAGTCTATGAAGAGGTTTTGCGCGAACATCGGCGGTGAGGTGGCGTTGAGCGTCGTTTTCTTGGACCTGGTGGGCGGGGAATGGCTTGTCGAACCTTGTCCTTTGACGTAAAATAACTTTTGTTCGTATGTCTCGGGCCGATAGGATTCGTTGTGCAGTTGGCGATACTCCGAGGTTCAATAACGCTGAGTATCGGGGTGCGGAGGTGAAACGGGTGCGGGTGTTGGTAACCGGGGGTGCGGGTTTTATCGGTTCCCATGTGGTGGACCGACTGTGTGAAGAAGGCCACGATGTGGCGGTGGTGGACGACCTGAGCACTGGTCGAGAGGATCAGGTCCATCCGTGGGCCCAGTTACATATTCAGTCCGTGGAATGTCAATCCCTCGCCGATGTCTTCGGGAATGTTCGTCCGGAGGTGGTGATTCACCTCGCTGCGCAAAGCAATGTGCCCAGGTCAATCCGGGATCCTCTGGCCGACGGCCGGGTCAATGTTCTGGGTACTGTCAACGTGTTGAACCAGTGCAGGGAGTATGGCGTGCGGAAGATCATCTATGCCTCATCGGCGGCCGTGTACGGTGAGCCTCAGTATCTGGCTATTGACGAGGCGCACCCCATCCTCCCCTCCTCCTTCTATGGCATTTCAAAATTCACCCCGGAATTGTACATCCGACGTTATGCGGATTTGTACGGCTTGGACTATACGATTCTGCGTTTTGCAAATGTTTACGGTCCCCGTCAGGACCCGAGCGGCGAAGGCGGGGTTGTATCGATCTTTGTGGACAAGCTGTTGCGGGAGGAGCCGGCTTATATCGACGGAGATGGCGAGCAAACTCGGGACTTTGTCTACGTGGAAGATGTGGCGGCGGCCAATGTAGCGGCCATGACCCTCGGTTCTCGGGAAGTGGTGAACATCGCAACCGGTCATCCCACCTCGGTGAATGATCTGTGGGATACATTGCGTCAATTGTCGGGCTCGAAAGCCCGAGCCGTTCATCGGGAACCTCGGCCGGGGGATATCCGTCACAGTTACCTTGCCAACGATCGAGCGCGTCGGGTGCTGGACTGGGAGCCGACCTTTACGCTGCAGGAGGGGCTTGAGCGGACCTTGGCGAATTATGAACAGCGGTTCGCTGGTGCTCCGACCGGTGTCGGCAAGGACAGCTTTTTAAAGTAAGGAGATGGGCCATGAATACCTCCGGGGACAGCATCGTCAAGAAAATCCTCTGGATGGCCTTGGATCTCGCGATCTTGTACGGCAGCTTCATGCTCGCCTATGTTCTGCGTTTCCATCACGGCATCCCGCCGGAGAACCTCCACCCATTCTTCTCTTTGGCCCCATGGGTTGGTGCGGCGGCCTTATTGATTTTTTATTTTTTCGATCTGTACGCCACCACGGCGAGGAAACATCTGGTTCAGATGTTGCAATCGGTGATCGTGTCCGAGGCGCTGCTGGCCTTGGTGATCATGGCCCTGAGTTTCTGGGGCCGGGGATTCGCCTTTCCGCGCACGGTCATTTTCCTCGGAATGTTCCTGGAGACCATTCTGGCTATGTCGGCCCGGGTGGTTGCTTGGTCCACCCATTGGATGACCAGCGGCAAGCGCCGGGTGCTCATCGTGTCCACCGGGTCGCTGGATGCGGCACGGTATCGTGAAAAGCTGGCGCGTCATGCGCCGGGATGGTTTGCGGTAGCGGGAACGGCCACGGCGGACCAAGTGGAAAAAGAACCAGATATCCTGGATGATGTGGACGTGCTGTTGCTCTCGCCCCGGTTGTCGAGAGAGCACAAAGAGTTTGTTCTGCGGGTCGGGGTTCGCTGTGGGAAGGAAGTGCTGCTGGTTCCCGATGCATATGAGCTGTTCTTGGCCGGGTCCCAGTGGCAACAGATCGACGACCTCCTGGTGCTGTCGGTAACGCCGCCGACCCTGTCCCCGTTTCAGCGATCGGTGAAGCGTCTGGTGGATGTGGTTGCGTCTGCAGTGTTGATTATGTTAACTTCTCCCCTTATGATCTTGCTGTTCGTGCTCGTTCCGTTGACCTCTCCTGGCCCTGCCCTGTATCGCCAGGAACGGCTGGGGGAACGGCGCAAGCCTTTTGTGCTCTATAAGTTTCGGAGCATGGTGCGGGATGCTGAGAAGTTGACGGGCCCGGTGTTGGCCTCCGAGGATGATCCGCGCATCACGCCCTTGGGGCGCCTGATGCGCTCGACCCGGTTGGATGAGTTACCCCAGTTGTTCAACGTGCTCAAAGGCGACATGAGCCTGGTGGGGCCTCGGCCGGAACGGCGTCATTTTGTTGAGCAATTTGAGCAAGACCTGCCCCATTACGGGTACCGCATGGCGGTGAAGCCGGGGATTACGGGCCTGGCCCAGGTGATGGCCAATTACAGCACCACGGCCGAAGACAAACTGCGGTACGATCTCCTCTACATACGAAATTATTCTATTTTGCTTGACATCAAAATTCTGTTTCAAACCCTGGCGATCCTGTTTCGCCGGGACCGGTCGGCCGGTGTCCGACAGGAAGATGTGCGGAAAGAAGCGGTGCGGTGAGAACATTCACGCGAGATTAGGATCGAGTATGCTAGTATGGAGGACGATGACGATTCCCGGTTGTGGTACTCCCTTCAGTCTCTCACTGGTATGAAATGTGCCGTACCGGACGAATTTACATGGGAGAACATCTCAACGACCGGGGGGTGGCCACCCGGAGGCGATCTAAAAAATCCGTTTATTATTCTGGCTTTCTACTGACACCGGAGAAAGGAGGTCGGCCGATGACGACGGTGGATGTAAACGAACGCGTGCTTCGATGGGCGATTGGCCGGACGGCAGACCCGATCGAGCTCCAACAAAAGTTTCCCAAACTTCCTGAATGGCTTAGCGGGGAAAGCCAGCCAACATTGCGGCAACTTGAAAATTTCGCGGTTGCGACTTCCGTCCCGCTCGGATATCTGTTTCTTTCTGAGCCTCCTGAGGAACGGTTGCCTATGCACCTGTTTCGCACTCTGGACGGTAAACATGTGACCCGACCGAGTCCTGGACTTTT
>NZ_JAILZZ010000006.1:0-101076 GCF_023512215.1 Kyrpidia sp.
CCGTCAACGCAGAGAACCGCCTGGCCGTTCCCAATCGCTGCATTGATTTCTTTTACGGTCTTCACCGTGTTCAAGGACACCGTTTGCAGGACCCGTTCGAGACCATCCAAGGATATATCGGGCCCATCCCAGGTGGCAAGTGGTTCAAGAAGCCCCTCCTGGGCCAATTCCTTGCCGATCAGGGCGTAAATCCACACGACAAAACCCCTGCGGTTCCCGACCTGAACCCAGCGAAACCGGACGTCGTCACAATGCCCCCACACTTCGGCCAGTCGACCATACATCTCGTCAATGCTTTTAGACAACTCGTTGTAACCCTGCGGGACTTCGGGAGCAGACCATTCGATTGGTTCCTTTCGGCCTTTTTTGTCCCGCCTCGCGCGTTTTCGCCGCACTCATACCACCGGACCTTGTCTGAAGATCGCCACTAGAGCATTATTCCAAAACACGCGTCCATTTATACAAATTGGCAAAATGTAATCCGGAGTATGCAAACCATGCATTCGATAGCCTGCATTATTTTCGCATAATATGACTCATTATAAATCCGCTTTTGGGCAATGTTGGCATTTTGGCTAGACTATAACTCAAATCCTGAGCCGGAACTTGAAACTGAATCTTATTGACAAGGAAATCCAAGGTCGATTTCATAATTTCAACGGTGATACCCTCGCCGGGACAGCGGTGCCCCTCAGCAGGATCACCTCCACCTTGGGGAATGAAATCAAATAAGCTGCTTTTCCATTCCTTAAATCGCTCTGGCCGAAATTCATTTGGATTCTCCCAGATCCGGGAATCATGATTCGTACCGTATATATCGAGCAGTACGAGCATTCCTGTTTTGAATTCACAGTGATTCCAAATAAAATCCTTTCGCACCCTGGCACCCAGAAAAGGGGCGAATGGGTAGTAACGCCGAACTTCCTCTACGAACATTTCAAGATAATTCTCGTCACCTGAGCGTATCTTTTCTTTACATTCTGGATGCTCATGCAACGCCAAAGCCGAGAAGGTGATGAACGTTGCAATCGCGACAATCGGCCGTATCACGTTGATGAGTTCTACCGCAGCCATTTGGGTGTCCAGTTGGTTACCATTGAGATCTCTGTGAAAAGCCATCGCATGAAGTGCTGAATCTTCCTTAACCTTCAACTTCCCAGATCGGACTTCTTCTATGACCTCTCTCATCCACTTTTCAGCTTTGGCTCTTGCTCTCCTTCCTTTCCAATGCCGTGGTCCAATCGCTCCAAAAGCATCAACCATTGCACTGAAGTCGTCCGCCCGCTTTTTTACTTCTGATTCTTTGAGTGGAATTCCAGCCCAATGGCATGCTATCCGGCATAAAACATCATTTGCTTCCTCAAAAAGCACAACCTTCCCGGCACCTTCCCATTCGGGAATAGAAGCTTGCCACTGTTCCATGGCAAACTCGGCCAGCCGTTTTTGATTGGGCGGAGTCATCAATGACATAAAAAGAAGCTTGCGGTGAATATGCGCTTCACCGTCCATAGTTTGGATTGCATTCACACCGAACAATGTTTTTTGCACCCGTTTGGGTAAAGCACCATTTCGTTGGAACCGTTCTGGATCGTAAAACACTTTTGCCGCTTCTTCCCCACTCATGCAAATCACCTTCTGTCCCAGTAAGCGTGCTTCAAATAAATCGCATTGATACTGGTCAACCCTTTTTTTGATAAACAGATACCCATCCTGCATCAGTTCGAGACTGTTATCGAGACCTTTAGCATGAGGGACTTGTCCGTTCATGGCTATAAATTCATCTCCTCCTGGACTCAAAAGAAGAAATTCCAATATGGAACACCACCCCTTAGTATTAAGCGCGCCCGTGTTTTCTAAACATGGGGTACGGATCCCCCGGAAAATTTGGCGATGTCATCAGGCTGTCCGCCTTGTCCCCCGAGGGGAGGATTCCATAGGATAGAGCAGACCAAGACGAAAGGAGGTTGGTGATGGTGTTTGGTCCCTTCACTCGCTGGGCAATCGTGTTCCTGATTATTTTCGTGCTGTTCTTCCTGCTTACGCCTTTCGGATTCGGGTATGGCGGCGGGTCTGCTTCGGCCAGCGCTTACTCCGGCGGCGGATACTGATACTGAGTCGCAGTGGCTTCTGTTTGCAGCCCAACGAGTCGTAGTGCTAGCACCTCCTTCACCTCCGAGAACGCAGTCTCTCCATTGACCCGCCGCGAGAAAAGGCGATCCCTTTCAAGGGGTTGCCTTTTCTTTCTGATTTGCGACCGGTTCACGTCGGGCGTTTTTTGCCCATAATAGGACCGGTGTTCCTGTTATCCGCTCCACGATTCGCGCCACACACGCCTCCTGGTGAAAAAGAAAAGAGGCGGAAATCCCTTGCATCCCAAGGGGTTCCGCCTCTTCGGATTTGCGGCGCCCGGGCGCCGGATCACATCATATCCATGCCGGCTCCGCCCATGTTCGGCGCGGGTTTCTCCTTCTCCGGCTTGTCGGCCACCAAAGCCTCGGTGGTCAGAACCATGGCCGCGACGCTGGCGGCGTTCTGAAGCGCCGAGCGGGTGACCTTCGCCGGATCGACGATACCGGCTTTGATCATGTCCACCCACTCGCCGGTGGCGGCGTTGAAGCCGATTCCAGCCGACTCTTTCTTGAGCCGCTCCACCACGACGGAGCCCTCCAGCCCAGCGTTGTCCGCGATCTGCCGGACCGGCGCCTCCAGCGCACGGCGCACGATGTTCACTCCCGTCAGCTCGTCGCCTTCCACGGTAAGGGCATCAAGGGCCGGAATGACGTTCACGAGGGCCGTGCCGCCGCCCGGGACAATCCCTTCCTCCACCGCCGCCCGGGTGGAGTTGAGAGCGTCCTCAATGCGGAGCTTCTTTTCCTTCATCTCCGTCTCGGTGGCCGCACCCACCTTGATCACCGCAACACCGCCGGCCAACTTCGCCAAGCGCTCTTGCAGTTTCTCGCGGTCAAAATCGGAGGTCGTCTCCTCCAGTTGCACTTTGATCTGGTTGATGCGCCCGTCGATCTCCTTCTTATCGCCGGCACCGTCCACAATAATGGTATTTTCCTTCGTCACCCGCACCTGGCGCGCCCGACCGAGCTGCTGCAGGGAGGTGTTCTTCAGTTCCAGGCCGAGCTCTTCGCTGATCACCTGGCCGCCGGTCAGGATCGCAATATCCTGGAGCATCGCTTTGCGGCGGTCGCCAAAGCCAGGAGCCTTCACCGCCACCGCAGTAAAGGTGCCCCGCAGCTTGTTGACCACCAGGGTCGCCAAAGCTTCACCTTCGACATCCTCGGCAATCAACAGCAGAGGCCGTCCGGATTGCACCACCCGCTCCAGCACTGGCAGGATCTCCTGGATGTTGCTGACCTTCTTGTCGGTGATCAGAATGTACGGCTCCTCCAGAACCGCTTCCATCTTGTCGGTGTCGGTGATCATGTAGGGCGAGATGTAGCCGCGGTCGAACTGCATCCCTTCCACAATCTCGAGTTCGGTGCCGAAGCCCTTGGACTCCTCCACCGTAATCACGCCGTCCTTGCCGACCTTCTCCATGGCGTCGGCGATCAGAGCACCGATCTCCTCATCCCCGGCGGAAATCGCCGCCACCTGGGCGATGCTCTCCCGCCCTTCGATCGGTTTCGCAACCCGGGCGATCTCGTCCACCGCCGCTTTCACGGCCTTCTCAATACCCCGCTTCAGAGCCATGGGGTTCGCCCCGGCGGTGACGTTTTTCAGGCCTTCCTGGATGATCGCCTGGGCCAACACCGTGGCCGTGGTGGTTCCGTCACCGGCCACATCGTTCGTTTTGGTGGCCACTTCTTTGACCAGTTGGGCCCCCATATTCTCAAAGGGGTTTTCCAACTCAATCTCCTTCGCGATGGTCACGCCGTCGTTGGTGATCAGCGGAGAACCGAACTTCTTCTCCAAGACTACGTTCCGGCCCTTCGGCCCCAGGGTCACCCTCACCGCATCGGCCAGGGCGTCGACGCCGCGAAGCATCGCCCGGCGTGCATCCTCGCGGAAAATAATCTCTTTCGCCACGTCAGGTTACCTCCCCGTTGTTAAGTATCTCGTAGGCCATGGCCCACTTACTTTTCCAGCACGGCCAAGATATCGCTTTCCCGGAGGATCAGGTACTCGACACCGTCGTATTTGACTTCAGTTCCGGCGTACTTCGAATAGATCACCCGGTCGCCCACCTTCACTTCCATCTCGACCCGGCGCCCTTCTTCCATGCGGCCGGGGCCCACCGCCACCACTTCCCCCTCCTGGGGCTTCTCCTTGGCGGTATCGGGCAGGACGATCCCGCTCGCGGTCTTTTCTTCCTTTTCAACCGGACGGATCACGACGCGATCTGCCAGCGGCTTGATCATGCAAGACCCTCCTCACGTAAAGTTTCCGTTGCGATGTTGTTAGCACTCGCTTTACCCGAGTGCTAACGCCACCCTCTATATTAATGGATCCCCTTTCAGTTTGCAACCGGGTCATCGGGATTTTTTTGCCGCCTGGCCCAAACCCATTTCGAGACGCTTACGCTGAGTTCGTAGAGAAGGATCATAGGGATGGTGACACTGAGGTGAGAGACGAAGTCCGGAGGAGTGATCATCGCCCCGATGATCACCAACACCAGGTACGCATATCTTCGCATTTTGCCCAAAAAAGCCGGAGTCACGATACCAAGCCGAGTGAGAAACATGGTCGCCAAGGGCAGTTCAAAAATCAGCCCCAGGGGCACGATGATGTTGATCATGAAGCCGAAGTAGTTTCCCGCGGTGATCTGGACGTTAAATTGCTCCGCCCCAAGACGGATGAGAAATCGAAACACCATGGGAAAGACCAAAAAATATCCGAAAGCCACGCCGGCGAGGAAGATGAACAGGGTCATCGGAATGTAGGCCAGGGCAACCCGCCGCTCCCGGGGGGTCAAACCCGGGGCGACAAACCTCCAGATTTGGAATAACAGGAACGGAAGCGTGACCCCCAGTGCGGTGACACCCGCCAACATAAAATAGACCCGCACCACCTCCCCGGCTCCCAGGACCATGGGGCGGCCGAGCCCGGCCCGCACGGCGGGGATTTCCAACCATACCAGCACGCGGTCCACGTAAAAAAACGCGACCCCCAGGGCTATCACAAACACGATTAGGGTTTGAATGACGAGTTTTCGCAACTCCGCCAGGTGTTCGACGAAAGTTTTCGGTTGGTCTTGAGGTGCCTCCACCCGGGTCGCCCCTTTCCTCCCAGCCTACCGTTGCTTGAAACACATACAGCTATTTCAAGCACTCGCGCCTTGCGGGTCAGGGGCGCCGGTCTCACCCCTATCCCCGCTCTCCTGTTGTACCGCCGCCAAGATCCACAAATCCCCGGTCTTGGACCGACCACACCCCGTATTCGGTCAACACATACTGCACGGGTACATCGTGAGGATCTGCCGGCAACGCATCCACCCATTGTTCGGCAAAAGCTGCGCCCACGACTTTAGCCTGGGGCACCTGGGGCAGGAATCGGTCATAAAATCCTTGTCCATACCCCAGCCGTCGCCCGAGCCGATCGAAAGCTGCCCCTGGCACGACGATCACGTCGAGATCTCCGGGACTCAGGGCCGGTCCTGTCGGTTCTGGAATCCCGAAAGCCCCGGGGGAAAGCGCTTCCCAGCTGTCCGCCGCCACAGCGCTCATGCGGTGGGAATCTTCCACCCGAGGAAAGGCCACGGTCCACCCGCGGTTCCATGCCCACTCCACCACCGGTTTCAGGTTCACTTCAGAGCGAATGGCCACGTAGGCCATGAGGATCCCCGGGGGCATCCCCCCCAGCCACCGAGTCGCCCAGGCGGCCAAAGCGGCTTCCCTCTTCTCGCGGTCCGCGGCCCCCAGGTCATCCCGCCATTGAAGCAGCCGGCGCCTCCACACTCCTTTGTCCCATACGGATCCCCCCGTGTCCGGACCTCGACCCCAGTGATTCAGTTGCGACGCCTCCCATCCGGCGGATCATCGGGTGGGAACGCCGCCACCCCGTCTCCCGCCGCCCAGGCCTCGAGCCCCAAGTTCGCCCGAGCATTCAGATCCATACCGTGAAACCACCCTCGACTCAGTCGAGGCCAAGCCGCCGCCGCGATCATCGCCGCATTGTCTGTACACAGCGCCAAGGGAGGTGCCGACCAGAGAAATCCTTCTTCTTCCGCCCGGCGGTCCATTTCGCGGCGCAGGGCGGAGTTGGCCGCCACCCCTCCGGCCACCACCACCGGCACTCCTGGGTATCTCCGAACCGCCCGGACCGTTTTCTCCACCAACACCTCCACCACCGCTGCCTGGAATGACGCCGCCACATCCTCCGGGCGCACCCCATCACCGCGCTGGCGGGCGTCATTTAACAGATTCAACACGGCTGTTTTCAGACCGCTAAAACTAAAATCTAACGACTCCTCCTCCAGCCAGCTACGCGGCAAGGCGTATCGCTCCGGGTCCCCGGAGCTTGCCAAAGCGTCGATCTGGGGCCCCCCCGGGTACGGCAACCCCAAGGCTCTGGCCGTCTTATCGAAAGCTTCCCCGGCGGCGTCGTCCCGGGTCCGCCCCAGCACCTCGAAGGTGTGGTCATTCGGTATATAAATCAACTCGGTATGTCCCCCGGAAACGACCAGGGCGAGCCATGGCGGTTCCGGACCGCCGGCCAGACGATGGGCAAACAGGTGACCGACGATGTGGTGAACGCCGATTAAGGGCAGACCGTGAACCCACGCAAAAGTCTTGGCCGCCATGAGCCCGACCAGCAGGGCCCCCACCAACCCGGGACCGTAGGTGACCGCCACGGCGGCCAAATCCCGGGGGTGCACCCCGGCGTCCTCTAGTGCTGCCGCCATAACCGCCGTAATCTGTTCCACATGCCCCCGGGAGGCCACCTCCGGGACGACCCCTCCGAACCGACGGTGAATCGCGATTTGGGAGCTCACGATATTCGAGCGGATGCGGGTGCCCCCCTCCACCACCGCCGCCGCCGTTTCGTCGCAGCTGGTCTCCACAGCCAGAATGAGCCCTTCCTCTTGATCCCCCGCCCTCGGCTCAGCCCCGGTCTTCCCGAGCAAAGCGGAGTCTTTTCCCGCCACCGCAGCCCCGTCCATCGTCCCCTCCATGCCCCGTTTTTCCCCCTATCTTACGCCCGGCATTGCCAAAGCCCTCGTGCCCCGTTCAAACTTCGCCGGCATCCCCGGGACGCCGACCCCCCCGTCGATCCTCGGCACTCCTCTCCCCTCCGGCCCCGGGGACGGCGTCTCCCGGAGCCGCAGCTCCCGCCTCTTCATCCGGGTTGATCCGGCCGTCGAACTGCCCCAATTCCGCCCACATAATGATGGCGTCTTCATGATTATCTGTATAATAGCCCCGGCGCACACCCTTGGCGGTAAATCCCAGTTTGCGATATAGATGCTGAGCGGGGGCGTTGGATACACGCACCTCCAAAGTCATCCGCATGGCACCCTGGCTTCGGGCATAAGCCATCGCATAGCGCAACAGCGTTTCCCCCACGTGCTGCCTTCTCGCCTCGGGGTGAACCGCGATGTTCGTAATGTGCGCCTCGTCGAGGATGAGCCACATCCCCGCATAACCCACCACCAAATCCCCGCGCTGGGCCACAATGTACCGGGCAAAATGGTTGTCCGCCAATTCCCCGTAGAAGGCGTTCCGGGACCAAGGCACTGTAAAAGAGGCCCGTTCGATCTCCTGGATGCGGTCGAGATCGCTGGTGCGCATCGGACGAATGATCAGTGCTGACGATCCCGCCATCGCGCTTCCGCCTCTGCCAATTGAAGATATTGGGGCACAAGCCCGTGAACCGCGTGGCCAAGAAGAGAGCCTTGGTCACCGGCCGCTTCGTCGGCGGCCAACAAGTCGGCAGCCCGGACCCCGAACTGGTCCGGTGACGCCAGCCGCAACCGGCCTCCCAGCCGCTCTCTCCATATCGACGCATACCTCATCCCGCCATCCCCCAAGGCGAGCACCCTCCGCCCGTCTTCAGCCAGCCGCTCCGCCAACTCCGCCACCGGCCACACTTGATCCGGAGACTCCCTCACCACACCGCCTTCCCTTCCCCCGGAAAACCAAGCCGCATATACCCGGTCCCGTCGGGCGTCCACCATCGGCACGACCACACCGTCAAAGAATCGCCCGCGCCCGGCCAAGCCCGACAAAGTGGACACCGGTACCACCGGAATCCCCAGCGCCCACCCCAGGGTTTTCGCCACAGTCACCCCCACCCGGACCCCGGTGTACGAACCCGGCCCCACTCCGACAACGACCCGGTTCAGATCGGCCGGTCCTTTCCCGGCCCCGGCCAACACCCTCTCCAGCCAGGGTAAAACGTGTACCGAGTGATCTCTTCCCAGCTGTAGCACCGCTTCCGCCAGGATGCTTCCCGACTCCTCCACCGCCATGCTCAAGGCTGCTGTCGCGGTGTCGATTGCCAGTCGGACCATCGCCGAATCACCTCCCGGAGCAAGGCGCGATGCCGGGGACCCGAGGCCGCCATCTCAACCACCCGGGCGTTCGCCTCCCCGGCGCGCTCGATCCGAATGGTCAGACGGTCGTCGGGCAGAAGGGGTTCCACCCATTCCGCCCATTCCACCACCGCCACCCCATTTCCTTCAAAATATTCTTCCAACCCCAGGGGTTCTTCTGCCGCCGCCTCCCCTAGCCGGTAGACATCTGCGTGGTACAGCGGCAACCGCCCCTGGTACTCGGACACAATCGTGAAGGTCGGACTGGTTACCGGCCCGGAAATCCCCAGACCCTCGGCCAATCCTTGGACAAAAGTGGTTTTGCCCGCTCCCAGATCGCCAATGAGGCATACCGAGGTCTGCGGCTTCGCCACCTTGCCCAACAATCGCCCCAGGGCCCGGGTTTCTCCCGGAGACCGAGTCGTCGTGCGCCAGGCTTGTAGCTGCGCCGCCCCCTGCTCTGTCAGCGGCGGCTCACCCCACCCCGTGCCCATGTTCCTCCCCCTCTTCCGCAAAATGGTCAAACCCGCCTTCGGGCAGCTCTTCGACCACGCCGGAGGGAGAGCGCCACAACAGCGCGGGATCCTCCGTCACTCGGCCGATCACCGTGAGCATGACTCCCGCTGCCATGCACCCCGCCTGAGCGGCGGCAAACCGAGTGGGAGGAATGCAGCAAACCAATTGATAGTCGTCCCCTCCAAACAACGCCCAGTCCACAGGACTTTTCCCTCTCCTCAGGGCGTAGTTGCGCACCGCCGGGTGAGTGGGAATGCGCTGGCTTTCGATAAAACATCCATATCCGCTGGCCTGGCAGAGCGCCCGAAGCTCCGCCGCCAAGCCGTCGGTGACATCATCACAGGCCGTGGCCCCCGACTGCGCCAGGATCCGGCCCGCCTCCACCTGGGCGAGAGGCCTCCTGTGCATGTCCAACAACACCCAGCGCTCGTCCGGGGTCGTCACCACCGCTTGTCCCCCGCCCCGAAGCCAGTCGAGTCCCGCCGCGGCCCCTCCCAAATACCCAGTTACCGCGACCACATCCCCAGGACGACCCCCGCCCCGGGTGAGGACTCGATCTGTCGCCGAACCCAGGACCACCATATCGATCACCCATCCCGCCGGCGACGCCACTGTATCCCCGCCGACCATGTCCAGGCCGTACAATCGACAGGCCTCTCCAATCCCATCGTACAAGGCATTTGCGTCCTCCAACCGGGCGCTGGCCGGGATCCCGACACTGGCGAGAATATGCCGGGGCTCACCGCCCATGGCGGCGATATCGCTGACCGCCGCCGACACCGCCTTAAACCCCACTTCCCGAATGGTCATCCATCCCAGCGAAAAATGGACATTTTCCACCATCATGTCCGTCGATACCAACAGCCGTCCGCCGGACTGGGGTTCCAGCACCGCCGCGTCATCGCCGATTCCGACCACCGTGTCGGGGCGAGGGATCGGGACCCGGGTCTGCCATTGTCGGATCAAATCGCTTTCCCGAAACTTGGCCATCTCAATTCCGCCCTTTCCCGTTTTTCACCGCCACCGGCATCTGCCCCCGCAACCCCCGGCCCTCGCTATCCTTGCCGCAGAAGCCCCCGATACCCAGAACAGCAGAGCAGCCCGTTCACTCTACCTGGGGAGCATCCGCTGTTCTTCCCGCCGGAGGCGCCAATGGGTGATCCACTGCAGTTCAGCGGTGATCATTCCGAGCAGGATCAGCGCGGCGCCAATCCCCATCCGGCCGGTCAATTGATCGCCTTGAATAAAATGGCCAAATATCGCCGCAAAGACCGGCTCGAGGGAAAATATGAGCGCCGCCCGGGTGGCCGTTGTGTAGCGCTGGCCGATGTTCTGCAACACCGTCACCAAAGCGGTGGCCACAAGGCCGAGAAATAATGCCGCCGACCACGCCCCGGTGCTGGCGGGCAGCGGGGAGGTGCCGGACAGTGCGCTCCCCATCAGGCTCAATAGCGCCACCGTGACCAGTTGGTAGAACGTCCATGGGACAATGCGACATTGCACACTGAAGTGGGAAACGAGCAGGTACTGGACCGAAAAGGCCACGGCACACCCCAGTACCAATAAGTCGCCGATTCCCACGCCCCGAACATCGGCTAGGCTTAAAAAAGCCAGGCCCGCAGTGGCGAAAATCACGCCAGCCACGGCGTCGACGCTTGGTTTTACCTTCCACACCAGATAAGCGATGAAGGGAACCCCCACCACGGATAGCCCTGTAATAAATCCCGCCTTGGAAGCCGTGGTCGATGCGAGGCCGGCCGTTTGAAGCGCGAACCCCAGAAAATACGCCAGACCCACGGCGACACCCGCCCGGATCTCCGATATGCGGGCCGTGCGGACGGATTTGAATCCGAAGACTCCAAGGGCCAGAGCCGCGATGGTGAACCGCGACGCCAGAACTCCCATGGTTCCCATTTCAGCGACGGCGTCCCGAACCACAACGAATGTGCTCCCCCAAACTGCCACCACCATAAACAATAACAAATCCGCCCGCCAGGACGCCATTGTGGCCCTCCGTTCTCCACTCATTATGTACAGCGTACCACCCCGCAGATCGTCGGTGCAAGGGCTGACGCTCGCCAGACCGTGACCGGCCGATGGAGTTCTCCCTCAACGGGCTTGTCCGCCTCGGGCGAAGGCCGGCGGGCCCCCCGCCGGCCTTCGCCTTCCCCATGTTCCTCACCAGGTCCCCCACGGAACCAGCAGGAAGAACAACACAAAGATGATCAGGAACACCACGGCCCAACGGGTGGCCGGACCGAATACGCCGCCGTCGTACATGTGTCGACACCTCCTTTCGGCCTCCGATTTTATAGAATGCACCCTTCGTCCCCTTTGACCGGGTAAGTCCCCCTCATCAACCGCCCGAAATTTCTCGTTTTCCCTCTTCGGGAGGGGCGCTGAACGAAGGCGCCCCGCCGCGGCCCCCGGCGCTGAACGAAGGCGCCCCGCCGCGCTCCTCCCGGGAGAAATCCCCGGGCGGCTGTCCTAGCGTGGAGACCCGTCCGCGTATAGATAAAGGCGGGGGGCGAGGGACGTGGGTGACTGGTGGAACGGGGCTGTGGAACAATTGATCCAATATGGCCCCTTTGGGCTTTTCGCCGCGATGATCATCGAGGGCCTCGGTATTCCCTTCCCGGGGGACGCCGTCTTGGCATTCTACGGTTTTCTCGCCTCTCGGGGCCACATGGTACTCTGGCACCTTTCCCTGGCCGGCACCCTGGGGTGTCTGGGAGGCAGTTTGATGGCCTTTGCCGCCGGGCGAAAACTCGGACCTTCCGCGCAAAAATGGCTCACGTTCTTCCGGGTGGTTCCAGACGATGCGTGGCCCTGGGCTCACCGGGTGGTCCATCGCTACGGGCCGCTCATGTTGGTATTCGGGCGCTTTCTCCCGGGATTTCGGGCCCTGGGCAGTTATATCGCCGGCATGAGTGGGATCCCGACCGGTTCCTACCTGTGGTGGAGTACTCTGGGGTTCGCGGCCTGGGCGGGCACGTGGATTCTGCTCGGGTTCCAACTCGGGCAGCGGTGGGAAGAAGTTCTCAGAGCAGTTCAGTCACACATCATTTGGATTTTCGTCGCAGGGGCGGCCTTGGCCCTGCTCTGGCGGCAGGTCTATAAAAAACGATAAGATAATAGATAAAAGCGTCCACCGTCTTCGCCGGATCGTCCGCCCCCCAGCGGACGCCGGCAACCATCCGCGGGCGACGGCTTTTTTGCCCGCCGCACACCACGGAAAGGGGTTAATGGGGATGAACTGTCCGGTCTGTGACAATGTGCGAATGCGAGAGGTCGAAAAGTACGGCGTGTTGATCGACGTGTGCCCGAACTGCAAAGGCGTGTGGCTCGACCGAGGCGAGTTGGACAAGATCCTGGGCGAAATTCGAGAAGTCCGGGATCCGTTTAACCGCTGGCTGGATGAACACGAACGGGAGCATGGCCAGCATTTCGAAAAGCATCCGGACATGCGTTCCCACCACTACGGGGAGTACGAAAAAAGAAAAAAGAAGAGGCGTGTGTTTGACATTTTCGAGGACCTGTTCGATTGACAGCCCACGGATGAGACAGGGGCAAGGGCATGGGAATAAAGCGAGCCAGGGCCGGGAAACTTCCCAGGCCCCGGCCCCGGGCAGGTATAGGCGTCAGACTCCGCCCCCGGTCATATCCCACACATCCTGGGTCGTGGTCACCAGTCTGGCTTCCACAGGCCGAACCAAATCCCCACCCATTGAGGTGAACACGCCGAGGCTGACCAACTGGTTCATGGCGGCCCGCACGGCGGCCTCGTCGATGGGCTGCTTGGGGTCGGGGACCGCCAGGCGGACCGTGCCCCCTGAAGTGTTCTGAAAGCGCAGTTCCAAAGTGGTCTTCGTCAAGGGATTCACCTCCTGTTCCTGGCTCGGTCACCGGGTCATTGCTTCAACAGTTCGTCCACTTCCGAGCGGTCCACCTCGTACACCGGATGGATTTGCAGGCCGGCGATCAGTTCTGCGGCGGCGTACAGGTTGTCCGGCGACACCCCCGGTTTGATTCCCCGATAGGTCTGCCGGCGAAGGACCGGGTCCCCCGTCGGGGTCGTCCCCACCTGATAAACCAGGACCAGAGAGACGCTATTCGGGTTTGGCTGTACCATGGCCACCTCTCCTTTCCTGAAAAATCGAGGGTCGCGCGCCCCTCACCCTGAATGTGCCGACAAAGCGGTGGGGTGCAGAGAGACAGAAGGCTTATTTTCTGTATGAGAACACGTCTCAATGAGAACGTGTCTCATTCTGGAGCGCCGGCCGTAGGAAGGAGGTCTGCCAGATCCGGCCTGTGAGTACGTTCTGCCGGGAATCGCAACTGCTGGCGGATCAAGAAATCGGCGATCTTTTAGCCAGGGCCGGGGAGATCAGTTTGACGGCCATCATGACTGATTTTGCAGGCGTCACTCCCCGGCCTCCGACTCCCGCCCGTCGGCGGCCGCTTGCACGAACGCTTCAAATAATCGCATCTGGGCCGGATCTTTGCGCCACATGTGTTCGGGGTGCCACTGGACGGCGACCGCGAACCGGTGCCGGCGACTCTCCATCGCTTCCACGAGCCCGTCGCTGCTTTTCGCCGCCACCCGCATTCCCGGGGCCACATCCCGCACCGCCTGGTGATGAAAGCTGTTCACCCGGGCCTCAGATCGCCCCAGGATTTCCGCCAAACGAGTCCCGGGCACAATTTCCACCCGGTGCGAACCGTGCCAGCGGGGCGCCCGCTGGCGGTGCTGGAGGGCGTTCTTACCCTGGGTCGAGAGATCCTGGTACAATGTCCCACCCGCGGCCACGTTCAGCACCTGCATCCCCCGACAAATCGCCAAAACCGGGAGGTCCCGAAGGAGCGCCGCTTCCACGAGCGCCAACTCCAATGCGTCCCGCTCGGGACAAACTTCCCCCAGCCCCCGTGCCGGGTCCTCGCCAAAATACGCCGGATCCACGTCGACGCCCCCGGTCAACATCAGTCCATCCAAGCGCTCGAGCCACTGCCCCGGGTTTTGGCTTGCCGCCTCCCCCAAAGGGACGATCGCCGGCACCCCTCCCGCCGCCAGTATGGCGTCCGTATACTCCGTTGCCACCCATGTGCCGGGGAGATCCCCGTTCCCGGTCTGCATGGAAGCCGTCACACCGATCCACGGCTTCATCCGCTCACCTCCCAGATCCTCCGAACCCCGCATCTCGCTGCCATTCTATGAGTCCCTGCGACAATTATCCCCACCATTGCTTTGGCGAGAAGGCGGTTATTTTATGAATAGTCCGTTCCTTTTGCGGATCGCCGGGCCCGAGGTCCGGCCTGACCGTTACTCCAGGTTCCAACTGCGCAAATACCGCTCCTGTTGTTCCGTGAGGCGATCAATCCGCACCCCCAAAGTGGCCAGGCGCAACTTGGCCACCTCCCGATCGATGTCCTCAGGCACCGGGTACACCCGCGGTTCCCACTGGCGGCCCTGCTCCACGATGCGCCGCAAGGACAAAGCTTGAAGGGCAAAGGTCATGTCCATGACCTCCACCGGATGTCCGTCTCCTGCGGCCAGATTCACCAGCCGCCCTTCAGCGAGGAGATACAGACGCCTGCCATCCTTCTGCCGGTATTCCTGGACATTTCGCCGCACTTCCCGGGGCGGCCCCGCTTCCCCCAACGCCTCTTTGTCGATCTCAACGTCAAAATGCCCGGCGTTGCACAAGACGGCCCCGTCCTTCATCGCCGCCACCGCCTCTTTTCCCACCACTCCCCGGTTGCCGGTGACCGTGATCACGAAGTCCGCCTCTCGACTCGCCTCCACCAGGGGCATCACCTCAAACCCGTCCATGATAGCTTCAATGGCCTTAATGGGGTTGACCTCACACACCACAACACGGGCCCCGAGGCCTTTGGCCCGCATGGCAACCCCTTTGCCGCACCAGCCGTATCCTACCACCACCGCCGTCTTCCCGGCAACGACCAGATTGGTGGTACGCATGATCCCATCCCACACCGATTGCCCGGTCCCGTAGCGATTATCGAACAAGTATTTACAATACGCATCGTTCACGGCGATCATGGGGAACGCCAATGCCCCCTCCCGCTCCAGAGCCCGCAGGCGCAGGATGCCCGTGGTGGTTTCTTCACACCCCCCGATGATCTCGCGCGACTGTTCCGGCCGCTCCCGGTGGAGCGTCCCCACCAAATCTCCCCCGTCATCGATGAGGGCGTCGGGATGCCGATCGAGCAAAGCCCGGAGGTGGGCACCGTACTCGGCATCGTCCGCACCGTGTCTCGCGAAAGCGTAGATCCCATTGTCCACCAGGGCAGCCACCACGTCATCTTGGGTGGACAAGGGGTTGCTCGCCGCCACCGTCACTTCGGCACCCCCCGCTTGGATCACCTCGGCCAGATAAGCGGTTTTTGCCTCGAGGTGCAGGCAGATCCCAATCTTCAACCCGCGAAAAGGCAGGTCTTTCTCAAACCGCTCCCTCAAGGTATTCAACAGGGGCATATGTGCCGCCGCCCAGTCGATCTTCCGCCGGCCTTCCGGTGCCAAGGCCAGATCGCGAATCTGTGACTCCTCTTTGCTCCCCATTTGCGCCCCTCCCTGCAAAAAAATTCAGGGCGCCGAAACGCCCTGCCCGTTTTTTTCCCCTAAAAATCGATCAACCCCAGGCTGATCATGAGCGACTCGTTGACCTTGCTCATCATCTCATCGTCCAGGTGCGTAATCTTATCCGTCAACCGCTGCTTATCAATGGTGCGAATCTGCTCCAGGAGGATGACCGAATCCCGATCCAGTCCGTAGGTTTTCGCATCAATCTCCACGTGGGTGGGCAGCTTGGCCTTCTGAATCTGGGCGGTGATTGCCGCGACGATGACTGTCGGGCTAAACCGGTTTCCGATATCGTTTTGGATCACCAATACCGGCCGGAAGCCCCCTTGTTCAGAACCGACCACCGGGGATAGATTCGCAAAAAAAATATCCCCTCGCTTGATGTTCACGGGTCACACCCCGCTTACTAGTCGATCTAGGGTCGAACCCGCCTCCTCTTCGGCGTAAAACGCCTCCGACGCAATATAAAGGTTAATCTTCGCCATCTCCACATAACCCCGCTGCATCAACTCGCGAATGCGTTCCTTTTTACGCTCTTCCAAATACAGTCTCATCGCTTGGCGAATGACCTCGCTTCGATTGGAATTCTCTTTTTCTGCAATTCCGTCGACTTCCTGGAGCAGGTGACTCGGAACACTAATCATAATCCGCTTTGTCTCGGACAACCCAAGCACCTCCGGGACACTCGCCATCCGTCACGAGGAGTATTATAGCGGTCTACCCCAAGTATGTCAAAATGCACAAAAGGGTATACCAGCCCGTGGAAACTGAAGAAAGACCTAGCGCGAGCGTTGTCGATCTGTCTACTCAATTCGACGCAGAGCGGCAAAATCCTCCCCACGTCTCGTCGAAAGTCAACGATGGTCGAAGATGGGCCGCCCCTTTCACCGGCAGTCCCAGCGCTGCAGGTTGACGCCAAGGCCGATCCCCCTTACCATAAAACCGATACGTCGATCATCTCGCCGGATTTGAACGAGTCTGAATGCCTTGCGCGCGCCACCTCACCGAGAAGGAGACCTTGCCGATGATCAGTCGCCGAACAATGGGATCGTTTCAACCCATCGCGATCGCTGCTCGATGGTCACCCCCCGGGCACAGCCAGGACCTTCGGTTCGCCGAAGGTCTTTTTCTTGTGATTTCCTTCAGGAAAATCTTTCGCCACCGTCCACAACTCTTTGCCGTGGGTGAAACACCATGACCCGGCCGCAGACTCCGTTGACCCCAGAATATCGTGACCGTATCGGCCGAATCGCCGGTTGGGTCAGCACCTTGGCCAACATCCTTTTAACGATCGCAAAAGCCATCGTAGGTATTCTGGCCGGCAGTGAGGCCCTGTTTGCCGACGGCATTCACTCCGCCGCGGATACCGTCGCTTCCGTCGCAGCTTTGGGTGCCTTGGCCGTGTCGAATCGCCCGGCCGATGCCGACCATCCTTACGGTCACGGGAAGGCGGAGGTCGTCGCCTCCGCCGTCGTCGCCATCGTGCTTTTTCTGGCCGCCTTGAACATTTTGTATTCCTCCGGGCAGGCCCTGTTGGCCCCGGCCGTAGCCCCGGAAATGGCCGCCCTGTGGGTAGCGGCGGGCTCGCTGATCCTCAAAGAAATCCTGTATCGCTATACGGCGGCCCTCGGGCGGCGGCTGCTCAGCCCGGCTCTCGTGGCCTTGGCGGCGGATCACCGTTCGGACATCTGGGGTTCCTGGGCCGCCATCATCGGAATCGCCGCCGCCGTCACCGGACACCGTTTGAACGCCCCCATTTTGATCTACGCCGACCCCATCGCCGGGTTGGCGGTCGGCTTGATGATCGTCCACATGGCGTATCGCATGGGCCTTGAATCCCTTCATTCGTTGATGGAGCGCAACGTGGAGCCCGACCTGCTGGCGGAGTTTCGCTCCCTCGTGGCCTCTGTGCCGGGAATTCGCCGGGTGGACCGCCTGCGGGCGCGAAACCACGGCCCCTACGTTTTGGTGGACGTTCGGGCGGCGGTGTCCGCAGATAAAACTATCCAAGAGGGCCACGACATCATCCGGCAGGTCAAAGCGTCCATCATGAACAGCCATCCCGAGGTTCGGGAAGTTCTCGTGCACCTCAACCCCTATTACGAGGACCCGCAACCCCCTTCGGGCCCTCATCCGAACCATCCCGAACAGCAGCCGGAGGAGCGAACGGACACCGCCAGTTCTACCAACGCCGCCGCTTCCCGCCCCCCGGGGAAAGTCGGAGACAGACCGGACTCGCCACACTCCGATTCGACCAATCACGATCCCGTAGGCCGGTTCCATTAAAGGAGTCGGGTCATTTACCCGACGCACCGAAGGTGGATATGGCGATTCTTGCCATATATTCCGGAGATAGGGCGCCCGTCATAGCGAATTGTACCCCGTCCCGGGTCCAGTACATGGTGCGGACATTCCCCTCGGTCACCACGGCGGGGACGCCAAACAGGTCCCACAATTCTGCCCGCCCGGGCAGGGCCGTTTCTGTTCGGACGGGGTGTGCCTCCGTAAGGGTCAACCCCTCGGCCCCTCCCCGATAGCGAAGGATAACGGTGCCGCCGCTGTCCTGGACGTCCGTTCTGCTCCACCCCTGAGGGAGCCAGGTCGGCTCAATCACGCCAAAAGGTTCGGAAGCCCATGTGGGTTCATCTTTCGGGCCGAGTGCCAATGCCTGTTGGGGATCAAAATCGGACGCTTTGAAGGTAGCCCCGGGATCGAACTGTTGGAATTGCACCGTGACCAATTCATGGTTCTGCCGGTCGAAAAACGCAATCTGTTTCGGATAGAGCGTCCGATCATCCAAAATCACCCGCTGTTTCCCGATCAGAGGATTATCCGGTTTCATCGTGAGATCGAAGGTCACCGTCCCTTTTTCCCGGGTGTACGTGCGGTTCGGTGACTGCAGGATACGGTCGATCACCGACCCGAATAGGTACAGGTGACCTTGGTTATCCGCCCAATCGCCGTTAAACCGAAAACTTTTTTTCAGGGGCGGACTCACAATGTAAATCCCTTGATCATTCCGGATCACCACCTGCTGGACCTGCCCCCGAGAATCGGCTAGCTGAATCCGATAATAATTCGGCTCTTGATACCAAGTTTCAATATGATAGACTTGCTCCAGACCCTGGGTCTTGACGTTCATCACGGCCACACTTCGGTAATGTTTAAGACTGTCGCGCAAATTCCTGAGATCGTTCAGCACACTGCCTTCCGTCCGCCCGCACCCTGCCACCGCTGTCAATAACAAGACGCACATCGCCGTCCAAAGGGCTGCTCGAATCCTGCGCATGGCCACCACCCCCCTCCTTCACACCCATGGTCGATTTCCCGGGAAATATGTCGAAGAGGGGGGTGTGTCCGCCAGATGCTTCACCCTCTTTCGACAACCTGTCGAATCGCCGGCCCCAACTGGGCGATCACGTCGGTAGCCACCATGGACGCCAGCCCTTCGGCCTGGGCCGCGAGGTCGCCGGCCAACCCGTGAAGATATACCCCGGCCGCCGCGGCCTGGCCCGGCGGCAAGCCTTGAGCGAGAAGTGACCCGATCACCCCGGCCAACACATCCCCGGTCCCGCCCGTAGCCATGCCGGGATTCCCCGTGGGGTTCACCCACACCCCTTCGTCTTCCCCTGCGACTACCGTATAAGCGCCCTTGAGCACCACCGTACACCCGCAGCTTCGCGCCACCCGGCGGGCGACTTCGATCCGGTCCGCCTGCACTTCCGCGGTATCCAATCCCGTGAGCCTCGCCATCTCCTTGGGATGTGGGGTCACCACCACCTGGGCGGAAGGACGCCAACCACTTTCGATCGCTTCCTTCCATATTTCCAACGCCCCGGCGTCCACCACGGCGTACCGGACCTTGCCCAGAAGCGCTTTCAGCCAGCTCACATCCCCGTCAAATCTCACCAAACCCGGCCCGACCACCAAAGCTTGCTTGCCTTCCACTAAGGCCGGCGCCTCTTCGGGGAGATTCCAAAAAGCGGTCATCAATTCCGGATGAATCCCGAGCCACGGCGGGACTGCATCCCCGCGAACTGCGACGGTGACCAGGCCCGCTCCCGCCCGATAAGCGGATACGGCGCTCATCAGGGCGGCCCCCCACATGCGCGCATGTCCGGCCATCACCAAAAGATGACCATAGTGACCTTTATTCGCGTCATACGGACGCTCTGGCACCCAGGCCCGAACCTCTTCCTTTCGAATCATCCGGACCCGGCTCGCCCCCACCCGCTCCGGACCCTTCGGGGCGAGGCCAATATCCCATACTCTCCAGGTCCCGGCACACCGGGGGCCATCTCCCATCACCAACCCCCGTTTTGCCCAACCGAGACAGAGCGTCCACCTGGCCCGGATGGCCGTCCCCATGATTCGACCCGTATCCCCGTCCAGACCACTGGGCAGGTCCACGGCAAGCACCGGGCGGTTTGAAGCATTGATCGCGTCGATCACCCTGCCCAAACGGGCATCCACCGGACGCGACAGGCCCGTGCCGAGCAGGGCGTCCACGATCAGATCGGCCCCCTCCCACAGTTCGCGCCAATCGGAACTCCCATCGTCCACATGGATGCGAACCGGCCAGTGTTGCAGAGCCCCCCACTGGGTTGCCGCCTCCCCCGTCAAGCGATCCGGCGCTGTGCCCAGCCACACGTCGACAGAAAATCCCCGGGAAGACAATCGCCGGGCGGCCGCCAGTCCGTCACCGCCGTTGTTTCCTTTGCCCGCCGCCACCACAATGCGCCCGCCCTCAGGCGTCAATTCCGCAGCCCACTCCGCGACACCCGCCGCGGCATTCTCCATCAGCACGATGGCGGGAATCCCCACCTCCTCGATGGTATAGCGGTCCAACCTGCGCATCTCCGCATTCGAGACCAGATACACGGCGTTTCCCTCCGCATCACAGGTATATTCGTCCCGGTCCGCACTTATGTACAAGGATGCCGGGGCCCCTCTCCTCCATACGGGACAACCGCGGCCATCTATCTCCTCTGCTGCCATCCCCGCCGCTTCCATCAGTCGACTTCCCGATGTCCCACACCTTCTGCCACAACAAATGCCACCGCCGTTTCCCTGCCGTGAGAAAGGGACAGGTGCCATTTGACAATCCCACGCTCCCCCGCCACCTCCGCCGCCTTCCCGGACAGTCGCACTTCGGGGGCCCCCCGCCCCCCCGCAATCTCAATCTCTTGAAAGCCCACCTTCCCGATCCCCGTTCCGAGCGCCTTTGCCACCGCCTCCTTCGCGGCAAAGCGCCCCGCCAAGAACGCGACCGGGTCCCGCCGTCCCGCATACTCCTTTTTCTCCGCCACCCCCAGGATTCGTTCGGCCAGGCGGTTCCCCCGCCTCCTCAGACTCTCCCGGATGCGGCCCATCTCCACCACATCCACACCCACAGCCACGATCAACCCGCGCCACCCCCCGCCACCGCATTTTGCATATTTTTATCCCGCACCTTTGATCTCGGCCCTCCCCGGAGCGGAACAACCGGGATCCGCCCTCATCGTAGTCGGTTCTGGATAAAAACGCAAAGGGACGACCCCGGCCGCCTTGTCGGCGCCCAGAACCGTCCCTGCCATGGATTCCCGCCTTCCCCGCAAGTCGCTGCGGCTCGTTTCAGCCGCTTTGAGCTGCAGATCGCACCTCCCGCCCCGGTCCCACCCGATAATACCAGAGTCCGCGCCGTTCCTCGATCCCCACCTGCCCCTGAGCTTGCAGGACATCCAAATGACCCACGATCTCCGACACGGCCAAAAACCAGTTTCCCCGACTCAACCGGGGGAACATGCGCCTGACCAGCTCAAACACCGTGTGCGGCCGCTCCCCCAACCAGCCGAGCAACTGGCTGCACCGCCGTTCATATCCACGAAGCCGCCGCTCCACCAGTTCCGCCGCCCCGGTGAACACCTCACCATGGCCGGGGTAGACCGTTTTCACCGGCAGGGCGGCCACCATTTTCAGCGCTTCCATGTATACGATCAAGCTTCTGGCCCGCTCTCCTCCGGGATGACGCGGGGCCTCCAGCAAGGCGTTGGACGAAATGTGCGGCAACAAGTGGTCCCCGGCGATCAGGTCCCCTTCCTCTTCATCGAACAACGACAAATGTCCGGACGAATGGCCCGGAGTATCCAACACCCTCCATTCCCGGCCGCCTAGCTCCAGCCGAGCCCCGATCTCTACCGTCTTGACTTCATCCACCCCATCCACGTACTCCTGCAACAATCGCTGATGTTCGGCAATGAGCGCCCGAATCTCCTCGGGCACCCCGCTGGCTGTGAGAAACGGCTCAAAATACATCGCGTCACTTTCCGCAGCCAAGCGCGGGGTTAGCACGCGCCTCTCGGCATCTGGGTGAACCAAGGCCGTTGCCCCGGACGCTTCGAGTACCCGGGGTAACAAACCGTGATGATCCACGTGGGGATGCGTGACGACCACGTACTCGATGTCCCGCCACTCACACCCCGCCCTGCGAAGGCCATCTGCCAGACCTTCCCACGCATCGGGGAGCTTCGGCCCCACATCCACCAACGTGACTGGGTCCTCCCGCAACAAAAACGCATTCACCGCTCCCACCGGGAACGGTGTGGTCAACGAAATCGGACGAATGGCCGCATTCACTCCCCGCCACCCCTTTCCCTACCGACCGGACGGTTGATATTCTTCCAGCTTCGCTTCCTTGACCTCATTCGTCTCATTTACCATACATTGTTTTTGGAAAAAATTCAACCGCCGGACGACGTTTTGGGGGGCGAAGGCATCACACACCTCCAAAATTCCGCAGCCACACGCTCATCCACATCACGAACCACACCGATAAGCCAATTTCCAAAATACCGATCGTCTTCACCTTGGGCGGTCGATCCTGGGCAATGGCCCAACCGCGAACCGCCGCCGGGAGACAGGCCACCGCCGCCGTCCACCCCAAGGCCAGCGCCGCAAAAACCAACAGCGTGCTATACGCATTGGCCGCCCACTTGAGCCTCCGATTGCGCCGCTCCCGAATCAAAGATTTCACATACAGAGCCGTCCCGAAAAAATACACCACGCACAAGGCCCAAAAGGTCCACGCCCGGACATCCACACTCCCCCGCCCCACCAGGTAAGCGGCGATTCCCGTCAGCGCCAGCCCGGCCATGGCGAGAAAATCGTTCAACAAGTGCCGATCTTGCCGAACCAGGGCAAAGGCACTGTTCGCCGCCAGGGACACCCCGGCCCCAAGGACCACGAACCCCAGGCGCGGTTCCGCCACCAAAAGCGGGACGCCGAAGGCGGCGGCCACCACTCCATACCCCGCAGCCCATCGCCACCAGTAGCCCCGGCGCCCAGGCTGGCGTAACCCCTGGAGGAATGGCTCCGCCGTCATAAACGCGAACAAACTGGCTCCGGCGAGCAGGATCTGGAGCGGGTTCCACGGCGTCGCGGCGATCCCGATCACCAGGGGTCCGATCCACATCATCCACGCCCCGTGTTCCCGAGGAATGACCCATTTCATCCATCTTCGCCCCCCGCGACGGACCTGGCGTCCGCCCGGCGACCATCCCCGGGCTCCGGGCGGAACGCACTTCTCGCTCCGAGCGTACCACCCTCTCCGCCCGCGACCTGTGACGGGTATCACAGATTCCAGGCTAGTCGACCCGCAACCATGCCGCCGACATGTACCCCCTCATACCATCCGGCGTCATCACCAGCCACCAGTCGCCATTTTGCTGGATCAAGGTCACCGTCTCCCCGCCGGCTACCGACCCGATGATTCGGTAGTTTGTGCCCGGCCCGCTGCGGACGTGAACATTTTGCCCCAGCACCGTCGCAGTGGGTGTCTGGCTTCCCCCGGAACTGGACCCACTGGCGGAGGTGGAACCCGAAGCTCCCGAAGAGCCATCCGTTCCTGGCGAACCGCTGGTTCCACCGCCTGGAGCCGATGAACCGCCGGTTGTGGAAGAGCCGCTTCCTGCTCCGGGGCTTTCCACGACCTGGCTCACCCGCTTTCCTTCATCGAGTTCAGCCATCACCTGCTTGGCCTGCCCAGGGTCGACCTGCCAATAACTCACGCCATTCAGGTTCAAAAACTGACCCGGAAGCGTTTCACTGATCACCTGCTGCCCGCTCATGCCAGCGGCCATCCGGGTCAGCCTGAGCACATCCAACAGCGAGAAATCGGTGTCCACCGCCTGCATCACCCGGGGGATCAACACCGGAAGCTTGACGATGGTGGACGGCTGCAGAGCTTGATCGGCCAGGGCTTTGAGGAGTTCTTGCTGCCTCTGGGTCCGGGTGATGTCCCCCAAGGGATCCTGGCGATAGCGAACGAACTGCAGGGCTTGATCCCCGTTTAAATGTTGGACCCCTTTGTGCAGGTTGATCACCCCGTCCTGGGCGTCACCGGTGACATAATACATATTCTTGTCGACATTCACGGTTACCCCGCCCAGGGCATCGATCACGCCTTTGAACTGTTCAAAATTCACCCGCACATAGTGGTCGAGTGAAACGCCGACCAGAGAACTCACCATCTGCTCCGTCAATTTCACACCACCCAGATTCATGGCGGCGTTGATTTTGTCATACCCGTGCCCGGGGATCGCCACCCGAGTGTCCCGGGGTACCGAAAGCATCGCCAGGCGCTTGGACTGGGGGTCAAAACTGGCCACAATCAACGTATCCGTGTTCCCGTAATTCTGCCCCGGCCGGGCGTCGTATCCGATGAGCAGTACATGCATGGGCGCCGCGGCCGCCTCCACGGGGGTCGATCCTCCTCCGGGGCTTTGCGCCTGGAGATCCCCCCGGGCACTGCGCGCCCCTTGCCAATACCCCAGCCCAAAAGTGCCGCCGAGGGCGAGAACCACCGCCAGGGACAGCCAAAACATTCTGCTTTTCTTCATGTTCCCCTCCGCCATCTCCGTCTCTCTCCGTCGGTGGTCCCCGGCCGGCCTTACCCGACGATCTCTTTTCTGCCCAACCCTTTCAACCACCGAGGCTTGTCCGAGTCTATCTTCTCATTCTTCGAGGCACGATCGAGTGTGCCTCGTAGCTAGGGTACACGCATCGGCCCCCCTCGCGCAAGCCGGGGGGTATCCTGAGCCAGCTAAAGCCCTTTCCGGATCATATCCTTCTCCTGAACCACCGCGTGCACGTCCACCCGAAAAATCGCCCGGCTCAAGTCAAAAACCTCAGCCGCAGGGTCGGCAAAAAAGAGTCTGCGGCGCCTGACCAGGTTCTTGAAGTGGAGAATGTCCGCGTTGTGCTGGCGCAGGAACTCAAGGCTAGTTTCGATTTGGCGGCGCACTTGGCCCGCCACATCCGCCTCGACCTCATGCATCGGCAAAAGCCCCGTCACCTGACCCGTGTCCATCTTGCTTTGCATGAGAGCCGCCTTCAAGCGGACATTCACGTTCACGATGGGATGTTGCGCGGGGCCCGTCACCGTTATCTTGGCGGAATGGGACAAAACATTGACGAGGTATTCCCCTTGGTCCGAACGTATCTTCCCTTCAACGAAGGGCTTAAACCCCGGGTTCCTCAGCCAGTTCACCCCCATCCACTGATCCCCGTTGAGCCGGGCGATTTCCCGACCGTCCCGCATCAGGGCGGCCGCCACGGGCGCAAACCGTCCCTGTACATAATCCACCACCGGCAGAAGCACCGGTTCGTGGTGCTGACTGGGCCCGACGTATTCCCCCACCCGGTACCTGCGAACCAAAGGAAACGTCGTGTCGGCTTTGTCGATCACACTGGCGATCTCCACCGACCGAAGCGGTTTTCGCTGCTCGGAGAACGCCCGAAAATAAACCTGCTCCGGAGCCGCTGAAATCACAAGCCGGGTTCCGGTGGGAATGTGTCCGGCCCGGAGCATAAATTCAATAATGTCGGTAATGCCGCGGTTCCTGGCCAAATCCTCATCGAATACCAACACCTGAAAATGGGAGAAATCCGGGCGATAGACATCAAAGCCCCGGTCAAACTCCATGGCCATATCCTTCAAACTCTTGACGCGCTTCTGCAGGATCACCGAGGCCATTTTCCCCTTTTGTTGCAAACTGGGGATCTCCATGAGCACATCCATACGCCCCTCCGGGCCCTCAAAAAAACCCATTCCAAGCCCCAAGACCCGATTTTCGATGTCCTGATAGTCCCAGCACCCCGCGAGAAGACCGGCCACCACCATGACCCTAAGCCATGCCGACAGCCTCTGTCTTCTCATGCCGACCGCCTCCTCGCCCTGAAAGCTCCCAGGGCGGCCACGCCCAGGATGAAAACACCAAAACCAAGGGCGGCCATTTCGATGGAGAATGGAGGCGTCTCCAACTCTCGGAGAACCAGCCGCTGCCCCCAAAGACACATGCCCATGGCAACCCCCGCGATGAGAATCACCGGCCAGGTGCGGCTGACTTGAAAGACCCGGGCGACGATTTCCGCCAGAAAAAGATGGGACAGGCCGACACTGGTCGACGAGAGCGCCAGGGAGATGATGACGAGCAGGTAATCGAAACGCACCAAGTAAAACCCCGAACTGTACAGCTGGATGATATCCAGGGCCGGCCAGGTGGCCACGGCAGTGCCCACCGGCCCCAAAACGGCGAGGGCGAGCACAGCCTGAACCATCTGCAAGGCCAGGCTTCCGGCAAATCCCCATATCACCATCACTTGCCATTTCGTAGTGGGTTGCAGGTAGGGTAGGCCTGCACAGATGGGCAAAAACGCCTTCAACAAAAAGGGGGCCGCCACCAGGGCACCTTGGAGCAAAGAACTCATGCTGTTTCCAAACAACGGCAGGAGATGATTCCATTCGTGAGGGAGGGTCAATGCCCCTGCCCCGAGAAAAAAAGACAGGACCACGGTGGGCACCGCCACCAGACTGGCCAGCCGGCCGCCCGCATCCGGCCCCAGGAACGCCAAATAGCTGGAGAACCCAATCCAATAGGCGCCAAGTACCAAACGGGGCGTTTTCGGGAGGAGCATCGCCTCCACGAGATGAAACACGATGGCCGAGGTATACCCCATGTACAGAACTCCCGCCGCCGCCAGTGTCAAGGCCACGGCTCCGCCGGCCCACCGGCCAAACGCCCAGCGTGCCGCGTCGACAAAGCTCTGCCCGGGGCACCGTCTCACCATCGCCAACAGGAGTGCCGACAGCGCCCAGACTATCACGATCCCCAGGCCGGTCGCCACTGCCATGCCGCTGTCGCTTCGTTCGATCACCAAGGATGGGAGTAACAGTACCGGGGCATCCACAGACGTTACCATTACCCACCAGATCAATCCCCGGTGGTTCAGCGCGCAAGTGGGAACGGGGATTTTCGGCGTCATTTTCGCTTTTTCGCCCGGATGAGATCCCGGGGATTCAACATGGCCGGCCGGGTGATAAAAGGAGCGGGCATCCGGATGATCGTGTCTTTAAAATCGGACCAACGCCCGAGAAAATACGGGCTGAGATAGGGCACGTCACAGCTTCGGAGCCCGGCCAGATGCGCGAGGACAAACATCCCCGCCATGACAAAACCGTACAGGCCGAGAAACCCCGCGGATAACAAAAGGGGCAGTCCCAGCAGCCGTAAGGTCGTTCCCAGGCGAAACAAAGGGACAGACAATGACGCGATACCCGTTACGCCGATGGCCACCAGCATGGACTCGCTGAAAAATCCGGCCCGGACCCCGGATTCGCTGAGAATGATGCCGCCGATGATGCCGAAGATCTGGGCCACGGTGGTAGGCATGTGCAACCCGGCCTCTTTCAAGATTTCTAGAAGCAGCTGTACAAAGAGGGCCTCAAGGACCACGGGAAACGCGACGCCATAACGGGCCTGCTGCATGAGCAACGTCAATTTGAGCGGCATCGCTCCGGGAGAATAGGCCAGAAAGGTCACATAAGCCGGGGGTACGGACACGGCGATCACCGACGCCACAAAGCGCACGCCCCGCAACAGGATACTGTTGGTCCAGTGATCGTAGACGTCATCCGGCGCGTGAAAAATAGAGTTGAAGTCGCAGGGGAGGACGAGAGCCTCCGTAGAGTTGTCGACGAGAATCGCCACCCTCCCTTCTAAAAGCCCCGCCACGACAACGTCGGGGCGCTCGGTGTTGCGCACCCGGGGAAAAGGGGAGAACCAGTTATCTGTCATTTGTTTTTCGATATACGCGCTGTCGAGGACGCCGTCGATGTCTATACGGTTGATCCGGTCGGTGATCGTCTTGACGAGATCCGAATCGGCCACATCGGCGAGATAGAGCAGGTACACGGCGGTTCGGGTGCGCCGGCCGACGACGAAACGCTTGACCCGCAGGGCCGGATCCGCCAATCGCCGGCGGACGAGAGTCAAGTTCTGATCGGTATTTTCCGTAAATGCATCCTTCGGCCCCCGGATGGCCACCTCGTTGATCGGTTGGTCGATGTTGCGGCTGATCTTGGCAGGAGCAGAGATCACCAAGGCCCGGGGGTGGCCCTCGGTAGCGAGAAGGACACTCCCCTCCAGGAGATCTCCGGGCGTCAACTGCTTGATTGGAACCGTTTTCACCGTGAACGGGACCACCCACCGCCGGATCTCTTCCTCCCACTCCAGGGATGTAACCAGGTCCTCCCCCCAGTGCCGCACCGCACCCTCCACCGGTTGGATGATGAACCGTTCGATGCGTTCAATGTCCACGGTCATTTGCAAGAAAAGTAGATGAAAAGACTGATCGGGCACGATGGGGATGACCCTCTGTACCACGTCATCGTTTTCCCGGGCAAATTGCCGGATGGCCTCGTTGAAGACGTGGAGCTTCACCCCCATACACTCCACCTCCCGGGTAACCTTTTCCTCGGATAGTATGATTTTCTCAGGGAAGATTTATGAAGACGGGACTTTTGAACTAGTTCGGTCATCCCCCGGATGAGTAGTTCCTTTGCGCCTGTTGGACAGGCTCAGATTGAGCCATAATAAAAAAGGAAAAACACTCCACCTGGGAAAGGGGAACCTGACCATGCGCTACTTGCCCGATTGGTTTCGCAAGGATCGCGACTTGAACAGCCTGTTTACCCTGCCCGCTTCGTTTCCGTCGTTTTTCGACCGTTCCTTTGCGGTGGATGTGAAGGATAAAGGGGACCATTTGGAGGTGGAGGCGGAACTCCCGGGATTGAAACGGGACCAGATCGAGGTGGAGGTCACGGAATCCGGGGTGGTCATCGCCGTGAAAGTCGAAGAGGAAACTGAGGAAAAGCACGAAAAGTATTACCGCCGAGAGCGCTCCTACGGGAAGACAGAGCGGTTTATCGCTTTCCCCGTCGAGGTGGACATCGACGAAGGCAAGGCCACCTATCGGGATGGCATCCTGCGCCTCACGTTCCCGAAGACGCATAAAGAAGGGGAGCGCGGGAAAAAGCTCGATATCGAATAATCATTCAAAACCCTGGACCCACTCCCGGGCGATCCGGGGGAACTTAACCGGCGCGGTATGTCCAAACCTGCACTCCTGCGGGTCTGGACATTTTTTATGGCCACGAAACACCGGGCAGACGCGGGTAGAGCAAAAAGATGAGACAAAGGCAGTCCTCCGTCCCGGGGTTTTTATATCGATGATCGAGATGGGCGACGAACCGGGCCGCGTCCCCTTCATCCAAGGAGTAGACCTTCTCCCCGACTTCCAGATCCATCCGGCCCTTTTGTACCCAGATGAGTTCTGTAACTCCGGCTCCATGGGCAGAAGCCCGGTGAGTGCAGCCTGGCGCTAAGAAAACATGAAATAGCTCGGCGGGCTGGGGATCAGCGGCGGTGACGAGACTGCGGACTACGTACCCGCCGTCGTCATCCTCCACTCCCGGCTGCCGGGACCGCGGGACGATGGCCACCCGGGGGTCATCCGGATCCTGAAGAAAAGTCGAAAAGGGGACCCCCAGCCCGGCGGCGATCTTCCACAGGGTCACCACGGTGGGATTCGACTCTCCCCGCTCAATTTGCCCGAGCATGGGTTTACTGACTCCGGTGACCGCCGCCATCTTGTCCAGGGTCCACCCCCGGTCCCTGCGCAGGGATCGAAGGATCTGCCCGATCCGCCGGGAGAGATCATCCGGCTCCAACATCCATGCCCCCTTCTGATGCACTTCCCGGCCGATTTTGCAGGGTTCTGTATGTTATAACGCTTACCGATATGATATACTACTCAGTAGCCATTTGGAAAGGGGGCGTAAAGGATTGTCCTCTCTGGTGGTTGAAACTCTGCTCATCGGTCTGGGAACCTATCTTCTCCGGGCCCTGTCCCTGGCATTGGGCGGACGGGCCCCTTGGCCCGACGGCGTCCGGCGATGGTTGTCTTTTGTCACCCCCGGAGTCCTGGGAGCGCTTCTCGGGCCCGTCCTCTTTCTTTCTGGCGATGGCAAAGTGGCGCTAGACCTGGCGAATCCGGCTTTAATCGCCGCCGTCCCCACCGCCTTGTTCGCCTGGTGGTCCCGGCGTCTGTTCCCCACGGTTGTCCTTGGCGTTCTGTGCTATACCGCAGCGATTTATTGGTTATGAGAGGAGAAGAAAAATGACCCGTTCGCCGATTCAAAGGGCTCTGTGCGACGCCATGCCCGTGGTCACGGCGTACTTTCCCATCGCCATGACTTTCGGCGTCCTCGCCGTCAACCAAGGGATACCGGGCTGGATCGCCTTACTCATCTCGGCCTGGGTATACGCCGGGGGCGCTCAGTTTATGCTGTTGAGTCTGGCACTATCGGGAAGCCCGGTCCTTGCCACGGTCCTGGCCATCCTTCTGGTGAATGCCCGACACGTTCTGTACGGGACCGCTTTGGGGCCGGCCTTCCGCCACTGGTCCGCAAAGGCGAGATGGCTTTCGGCCTTCGGGCTCACCGACGAGGTCTTTGCCCTCGCCGGGTCCCGGGTGCGGGAGAGCCCCCCCGAGCCCGGCCCACACCTCGCGCTGGTGTTCACCTGCTACTTGTCCTGGGTGGCAGGGACAGCCGCCGGCGCGTTGATCGGCGGGATGATTCCGGCTCACGTCTCCGAGGCTTTGAGGTTCGCCCTACCCGCCCTCTTTCTCGCACTGCTGTTTCTCAGCCGGCCATCCGGCGCCCACCTCGCGTCTGCTGGAATGGGGGCATTGGTCTCCACGGCAGCCAGTCTGTATCAATCGTCCACTCTGGGCATCGCCATCGGGGCAGTGATAGGCGCCACCGCGGGCGCCGGTGTGCAGGCTGCCGCAGACCGGCGTCGAGTTGTCGACGCACCGCGACCACGGCGATAAACCGGTAAAGCCAAGCATGGACCCAGGTAAAACCTCGGCCACGCTCGGCTTCTCGGAAAGTGATATTGTCCCAGGACGGGATTTTCGTTTGTACAGATAAAGGGACCGATCCTTCCAGCCCTTCTTATTCCACCGTCACACTCTTGGCGAGGTTGCGGGGTTTATCGACATCATTTCCCCGCTCAACAGCCGCGTAATAAGCGAGCAACTGCAGCGGTACCGCCACCACCGCCGGAGCCAGCCACGGACTGACCCGGGGCAGGTAGAGCACCTCGTCCGCCACCGAGGCCATTTCCTCGTCCCCCGTCCAGGTCAGGGCCAGCACGTGGGCATCCCTGGCCTTGACCTCCTTGATATTGCTCACCGTTTTCTCGTACAGGTGATCCTGGGTGGCCAAGGCGATCACCGGCACCCCTTCGGCGATCAGCGCCAGGGTGCCGTGCTTCAATTCACCCGCCGCGTAGGCTTCGGCGTGAATATACGAGATCTCTTTGAGCTTGAGAGCCCCTTCCAGGGCGGCCACGTAGTCGAGACCGCGGCCGATGAAAAACGCGCTCTCCTTCCGGGCGAACTGCTGGGCGAAGGCTTTCATCGCCGGGGCCGTGTCCAGCACCTTGGACACAGCATCCGGGAGATCCCGAAGACCCGCCAACACTTCCTCGATCGTGGCAGGGTCGGCCGCGCCCCGAAGCTGGGCCAGATAACACGCAAACAGATACAGTGCCACCAACTGGGTGGTGTAAGCTTTGGTCGACGCCACGGCAATCTCTGGCCCGGCCCAGGTGATGATGACATCATCCGCTTCCCGGGCCACGGAACTCCCCACCACGTTTGTCACGGCCACCACCCGGGCACCCCGGGCCTTGGCCTCCCGCAGGGCCGCCAAAGTATCTGCCGTTTCCCCGGACTGGCTGATGACCAGCACCAAAGTGTGATCCGTATAGATGGGATCCCGGTACCGATATTCAGAAGCCACCTCGACTTCCACGGGAATGCGGGTCAAGCGCTCCAGGATCTGCCTTCCCACCATCCCCGCGTGATAGGCGGTTCCGCAGGCCACGACATGAATGCGATCTATCCCGCGTGCCATCCCCAGGGCCCAGTCGAGTTCCGGCAAAACTGCCCGGTTGTCGTCGGACAGACGCCCCGTCAGGGTGTCTGCCACCGCTTTTGGCTGCTCATAAATCTCTTTGAGCATAAAATGCTCGTATCCGCCTTTTTCTGCCGCATCGACGTCCCAGGTCACTTTCAGAACTTCTTTGCTGACCGGGGTGCCGTCCAATCGATAACAGCGCACCGCCTTTGCGGTGATGTCCGCCACTTCTCCTTCTTCGAGCACATAGACATCCCGGGTGTAATTGAGAAGGGCGGGAATATCCGATGCGACAAAATTCTCTCCATCCCCGAGGCCCACGACCAAGGGACTGTGTTTGCGGACCGCCACCAGTCGGCCCGGCTCTTCGGCGCTCATCACGACTAGGGCGTAGGCCCCCCGCAGCTTCGCGGCAGCTTTGAACACCGTCCGCAACAAATCCCCATCATACAAGGATTCAACGAGGTGCGCCACCACTTCCGTATCCGTCTCTGAGCGAAACTTGTGACCGGCCTGTTGCAGCTCCTGCCGAAGGCGCAAGTAATTTTCAATAATCCCGTTGTGCACCACGACGAACCGGCCGGTGCAGTCGCCGTGGGGATGGGCATTGGCGTCCGATGGCCGTCCGTGGGTCGCCCACCGCGTATGACCGATGCCCAGAACACCGGGCAACCCGTGACCGTTTAACATGTTCTCCAAATTGGCCAACCGACCCAGCTTCTTTTTCACCCGGATGGTTTGGCCGTCAAATACGGCGATGCCCGCCGAATCATAGCCTCGATATTCCAATTTTTCCAATCCATGCAACAACACCTGCTGTGCCTGCCGTTCCCCGATATATCCAACAATCCCACACACCGGGAGCCCGTCCTCCTTTAGCCCCCGGATCTCCCTGGCGCGGGGCCGCCCCCGCCAGAGAATTCCCGGGGGCACCCGTCATTCGCGGCGCGAGATCATACCTGACCCGCACCCACACTTCCTGTTCGAAAGGTCTTTATTGCCTTTGTCGCCAAAGGTTTTTCCCCTTTCGTCACGGCGACAGGATACGCCGGGAGGCATCCGCCGAATGGTTCGATGAACCTCCCCCTCGTCAACTGTCCGCTTTCAACCCGTTCCCCGGACAGTCCAGGCGCTTTCACGTCAAGTCGAATCCTGTGGTTGACACTGTATCTGGCCAGAATTGATCCGGCCAGCGACTCCTCTCTCCCCATCTCCCACCCCCTTGGGCGGCCCCCCACCTGCCGTTGCAGGCGAGGCCTTTCAGGAGCCCTCGGAATCTCAATCAGCGCGCGGAAAAGCCGGGTCTCCCTCTACCACCTTATGCCCCGCGCCCGTTGGGCGTGCCACCGGGCTTATATTCAAACGAAAACCCGATATCACGGTGTGACCGGGCCGTCTCCGCTCCCCAACTCCCGCTGAATCACCTGGGCCAACCGATTCGCGGCGGCGTCCACCGCACCCGCATCCAGCCCTTCCACCATAATCCGCACCAAGGGCTCGGTTCCCGAGGGACGCACCAATACCCGCCCATCTCGGCCAAGCTGCTCTTGTACCCGGCGGATTTCCTCCCGAATGGAGACATTGCCCTCCAACTCATGCTTGTCCGCCACCCGCACATTCACCAGTTTTTGCGGGTAGGTGGTCATGACCTCTCTCAACTCGCTGAGCGGTCGGGCGGAAGCCACCATGGTGTCCACCAGTTGGAGGGCTGTGAGAATCCCGTCTCCGGTGGTGTTGTGGCGAAGAAAAATGATGTGACCCGACTGTTCACCTCCGAGGACATAGCCGCCCCGGACCATTTCCTCCATGACATAACGGTCCCCCACCGCCGTGCGTACCAAGGAAATGCCAGCCTGCTTCAGGGATTTCTCCAGGCCGACGTTACTCATCACCGTCGCCACCACGGTATCTCCGTCCAATTCCCCGTACTGTTTCAACCGCCTGGCGCAGATGGCGAGAATATGATCTCCGTCAATCCGCTCCCCTTTTTCATCCACGGCGATCAACCGGTCCGCATCGCCGTCAAAAGAAAGACCGACCTCCCCACCGTGGCGGAGAACCGCCTCCTGAATCACTTCTGGATGGGTGGAACCGCAGCCCACGTTGATGTTGTCGCCGGTGGGGCGATCATTGATAACCACCACCTCGGCGCCCAGCCGCCGAAACACTTCGGGGGCAATCCGGTAGGCAGCCCCGTAAGCACAATCCATGACCACTTTCAGCCCATCGAAGCGAGACCGGACCGTCTCGGTGAGGAATTCGACGTACTTGGCTACCTGATCTCGGCCGTCTACAATCCTGCCCACTCCGGTCCCAGCCGGGCGAGGAATCCGGCCCCAACCGTCACCTACCATCGCTGCCTCGATCGCATCTTCGACTTCATCCTGAAGTTTAAAGCCGTCTGAACCAAAAAACTTGATGCCATTATCCTCCACCGGATTGTGGGAGGCCGAAATCATCGCCCCCGCCGAACAGGACAAGGTACGGGTCAGGCGTGCCACGCCAGGGGTTGGCACGACGCCTAGGCGCAGGACCGAAACCCCCGCTGAGAGGATACCCGCAATAAGAGCCGATTCCAGAAGATCACCGGACGCCCGGGTATCCCTGCCCACGGCGATACGCTTGTCCTCATCGGCACCGTTGTCCTCCGACCCGAGAGCCAGCACGTAGGCCGCCGCACGGCCGAGGCGAAAAGCCAATTCCGGGGTCAGATCGGCATTGGCCACCCCTCGCACTCCGTCCGTCCCAAACAAACGTGCCAAAGTCCACTCCCCATTTCAGCCCTTTTTCCTCACAGGAACAGGTTCGACGAATGTTCAGCCCGGTCACAGTGGACCTTCGTGGGCTGAGGGTGCCTGGAATTCCAGCACCTCTTGCCTGAGTCTATCACAAGAACTACTGACGGCCAATACCCGCTCCGAGCACGTGGGTACAAGGGTACACCCGGCGACCCGATATGGAACCGGGAGGCCGCCCCGGATTCGGGCGGCCTCCCGATTGTCAATCTTCTTTCACACACAGTTCTCTCCGGAGAACTGTCCTAAGAGTCCGAAGGGTGAAATCAACCAAAAGAACCAACAGTACGGCCATTTGGGAGTAAGCCAAGTATTGGTACACCGCCCATCCCGTACCGTGATACATGACCACGGTGGCGATGGTGATGGCGGCAGACGGGAAAAGATACGCCCACCAAGAGAGGAAAAAAGGTAAGCGATAGAACAGGGGCAGCAGCACAATGAGTGTGAGACCGATGAAAAATGCAAAACCGTACAGCGTGCGGCCAAAAGGATCAAGTTGACCAGTCAATTTGAAGTAACTGACAACCCCCACGGCCGGAGGCGCCATGAGGATGAAAAATGTCGGCAAAAGCTTCACAGGTAAAGGACGGTGGAAAAATATTCGGTAGAAAAAGATCGTGGTGTAGACGACGCTCATCACCATCCCCGTGCCAAAATAAAACCAGTTGACCTCGATAGGGGCACAGTTAACGCCGGCGATTGGAGCAACGAGATTCCCGACGACGGGAATAAACCAAGCCGGATTATAATGATTGATCTCGAAGTGAGTCTGGACAATCACTTTTCTGATCACTGCCAAGGTGATCAGCATGTGTAAAGGGGCCCCGATCCACCATAAAATCTCTGCCACTTGAGGCGACGGGCCCCCGTATGCGACTGCCAACAACATGAAGCTGATGGAAACCGCCCCAAAAAAATTCATGCGAACCGGATGATCGAAATCTCGGCGTACTTCATCCGGATAGACCCCTAAACGGTACAATAACAGAAAAACCTGACCGACAAGAAAAATAGTGGTCAACGCCAACAGAGTCCTAGACAGGTACGGTGGGAACGACAGCAGGGGCTCAATCTGCATGGCGGCAATCGTAGTCCCCGAAAAACCCATGATGCTGGCAAATAGCGAAACAGGAAAATACCGTATACCCCGAGGACGGCCGGTCACCTTCGATAATGCTGCCGTTTCAGTCGCGGACATGGATCAATCCCTTCCTTAAACTGTCTTGTGATTTTGCTTTGTGCATATGCACAGTATAAAAGCAGCAAAAAAAAGGGGTCAAGCCCCTTTTTGCATCATGAAAGTACAGATTGATGACACCCCTCAACCACTTCCGCCCCCCGCGGATTGTGCGGGTGGGGGAGCGGTGATCGTCACTTGAACGGACGGAACGTCAGCCAAAGTCGCCCAGGGGGGCGCCTTCACCGCCACCGGGAGTCTATAAGTTCCCGGCCCCTGTCCCGTCACATCCACTGTCGCGGTTAAATCAGAAGCATGCATGGCCGCGATGTGGGAGGTGGAGCCGCTGATCGTCACACTCACCTCCGGGGGATTCACCGTCGCCTGGGCGCCGGCTTCAAGCCCCACCACTCGAACAGGAACCCGGGCCGCCTTCGTGGTCTTCCCCGGTACCACATGTACAGCCACTTGAATCGTCTCGGGTTGGATCGCCCGAACTCCGTCCGGAACGCGTAAATGAACGATAAAGGTGCGGTCTCCGGTCGTGCCCGACAAGTCGACCATGCCCGTCACCTGGTCGATCCTCGACAAAACATCGGGAGGACCCGTTACTGTCACCTTACTCGGCTGCACTGACCACGACTCTACGGCCAAGTCTCCGGCGGGGGCATTACGTAATTCCACGGTTACGGGCACGACCTTACTTTGGGCGTCCACCGCCACCGCCAGATCCACACTATCGGGTTCAATCCGTAAACCTGTGATCGAATGCCCCTGCGAATCTACCGCCGCCACCGGGACGCGGCCCTTAACGGGTTGATCTGCACCGTCTACCGACACTTGCGCCACCACCGCAGCCACCCGGTTGACTTCCTCCGCCGGACCGGAAACGGTGACCTGGGCGGGGGACGATGACATTGTTCCCACCGCGAAGCCGGATTTTGGCGTTCCGGTGGTACGCACGGTGACCTGAATCTGCCGGGAAGCCGCCCGCTCCAGGCGAACGGTGGCATATACCGGGTCATAGATAATCCCCGAAGGGACATTTTCCAACTGGACCGGCAGTTCGTACACCCCTGCCCCCAAACCCCGGGCATCGACAAAAGCCCGAATCCCGCCGAGCAGGGGGGACATCAGGTCCAAGCGGGTTCCCCGGAGGGTCAGGTCCACCTGAGGCTGCCCCCCCACGGCCACCACGACACCCTCATCGTACAGCACCTGCACCGCGACCCCATGAATCACCTTCGCCGAGGGGGCGAGAACAGAGCTGGGAGTGTCGGTGGTGCCGGCCCCCGCCACAAACCACAGCAACACGGCGAGCACAAAGGCGATCAATTTTGGAACCGCATTTTCCCGGTTCCACATTCGGGCCAGTCTTCCCATCGGCCCGCCCTTTCTCATGCCGATGACCTCCTATGAAAAAACGAAAAACTCCCCCGTTGGGGCGCCAGCATCGTGCCAAGCATCTCCCGAAGCGCTTGCTCATCTAAATCGCGGTTCAATTGACCTTCGGCAGCCAGGGAGATCTGGCCCGTCTCTTCAGATACCACCACCGCCACCGCATCCGAATGCTCGGACAAGCCCACGGCTGCGCGGTGGCGGGTTCCGAGTTGTTTATCGATGGTCCGACTGTCCGAAAGGGGAAGGACACACCCCGCGGCCGCGATCCGACCTTGGCGGACCACCACGGCCCCGTCGTGAAGGGGGGTGTTTGGGATAAAAATGTTCACCAGAAGTTCCGCGCTGACTTCCGCATCAATCGCGATCCCTGTTTCCACGTAGTCGCTCAGACCCGTCTCCCGTTCCAGAGCAATGAGCGCCCCTATGCGGTTTTTCGCCAGCACCTGCGCCGCCCGGGTCAATTCGGTCACAATCTTGTCCACGTCCCGATCGCTGCTTGCCATCTGCAGTGACCAGGAGAACAAACGGCCGCGTCCCAACTGTTCCAGTGCCCGGCGCAATTCCGGTTGAAACACAACGGGAATTGCGAACAGCCCGATCGTCAAGGCCTTGTCCAACAGCCAGCTCATAGCCCGCAGGTGAAGATAGTTGCTCAGCCCCGTGGCGATGAGAATGACCACAATGCCCTTGAGCAGCTGCACGGCCCGGGTTCCCCGGATGAGGAGAATCATCCGATACAGGACATAGGTGACCAGCAGGATGTCCAATAAATCCGTCAGGATATTAAAATGGCTCAGTAGGTTCCATAACCGGTCCATGCAGCACACCCATCGTCAATTCGTCCATATTTCTAGTATTCGCTTTTCCAGGTCCGTTTCCTCTCCCCAGCCAACAAAAATACAGGCCGTCCTTCTTCTGCCAAGGAAGGCGGCCTCATGGAGTGATTTTAAAGAAGACATCGGCCGAAGTCGTTTACCGGTCGGTCGACCCGACTTTTTCCCGCAAACCTTCCTGCAGGATTCGGGCCACCTCGGGCCGGGTGAACTCGGGGGGCGGCAAGAGGCCTTCCCGCAGTAGCTCCCGGACCCGGGTGCCAGATAAGACGACGCGGTCTTCCGGGGCATGGGGGCAGGTCTTGGTTGAGGCCATCCCTTCACACCGGCGGCAAAAGAATGCGTGCTCGAAAAACAGCGGGATGATTCCCAGTTCTTCGGGTTTAAACTGTGTAAAAATCCGTTGAGCGTCATAGGGCCCGTAGTAGTTCCCGACGCCGGCGTGGTCCCGCCCGACGATAAAATGCGAGCAGCCGAAATTCTTTCTGACCAAGGCGTGAAAAATCGCCTCCCGGGGCCCAGCGTAGCGCATGGCGGCCGGAAAAACGCCGAGTATCACCCGCCCGGCCGGGTAATAGCGGTCCAGCAGTACTTCATAGCTCCGAAGCCGTACCTCTGCAGGCACGTCGTCCGCTTTGGTCTCCCCGACAAGGGGATGAAGAAACAGCCCATCCACCATTTCAAGAGCGCATTTTTGAATGTATTCGTGGGCTCGATGTATCGGATTTCGGGTTTGAAAACCCACCACCGTCCTCCAACCGCGACGGCGAAAGGTTTCCCGGGACTCCTGCGGCCGGAGCCAGTAACGGGAAAACACGGTCCGATCCCGCTGTCGGCACATCCAAACCGGCCCTCCGATCCGCCATCCGGGCCGCTGATACAACCTGGCCACCCCTGGGTGAGCGGCCTCGGACGTGCCATACACGTGTTCCGCCTCCACCCGGGAATCCACGGGATACAGGTCCTGGACCACCATCCACCCGTACAGAAGACCATCTCGACCTGTTAAAGCCACGCGTTCCCCCGCGTGAATCCGCCTGGCGAAATCTTCGTCGACCGCCAGAGTCACGGGCAAACTCCAGACCGTGCCGTCCTGCAGGCGCATCTCGGCCACCACCCGCTCATAATCCGCTCGAACCATAAAACCGGTCAAAGGAGAATAGGCACCCACCGCGATCAATTCCAGGTCGGCCAGAGATTCCTCAGGAAGAGTCACAGTTTTGCCCGACAGCAGCTCTCGCTCCCACTCTGGTGAAGAATCCACTGTTCGATCGACCAGTTGCCCACCGTGAGGCGCCACCAATGTCGTCACGGTCATCGCTCCTTTACAACAATTTCAACCCCGAGACCGCCAGCATGACGGTCAGCCCGAGGCGCACGATCCGGTCGGGAACTCGCTTGGACAATCGACTGCCGAGTACGATGCCCGGTAAAGAGCCGAGGAGCAACCAACCCACCAAGGGCAGATCCACCGTCCCGGCGGCAAAATGCACCAAACCCGCCACTGCACTCACAAGAAATGCGTGGGCGATATCGGTGCCGACCAGCCTGGATGCGGATACCGGATAAAGGAAGGTCAAAAGCGCAATAAACAATGACCCGCTCCCCACCGAAGTCAGGCCGACAATCCCCCCGCCCACCACACCGAGCGTGACCAGCTTCCAGGCCGCCGGTCGGGACATCTCTCCACTGCCCCCACCAGGACCCGGGATGGCTGCCCGAAGAAGGAGCACGGCACTCACAACCAAAAACGCAACCCCGAGAACCCGACTCATTATTCCCTCAAAACCGGGGCCAAACCATCCGTGAAAGATTTGGACACCCACTGCCCCGGCCACTGCCCCCGGCACGCTCCCCGCCGCCAAAACCTTAACCACCCGAAGATCCACTGTGCCCTGGCGCCAATGTTGCCACGCCCCCACAAATTTGGTGATCGATGCATAGACGAGGTCTGTCCCCACCGCCACCGAAGGGTGAACACCGAAAAGGAGGATCAACATCGGGGTCATGAGGAACCCTCCCCCCATGCCCGTAAAGCCGATGAGTAAACCCACCGCAAGCCCGCCGAGGGAAATCTCCAGACCCACTGCCAGCCCTCCCTTCCGATTCGAGCTATCCGTGAAGTCCACATTCTGTCTTGTCGAAGCCGGCCCATCGACCGGCCCGGGGATCTTCCCCCGGCCGCACCGGACGTGTGCACGGGGCGCAGCCAATGCTCGGATATCCGCGATCGTGCAAAGAATTGTACGGGACCTCGTGTGTATGCACGTAATTCCACACCTGCCGGCTGTCCCATCCGGCCAGGGGATTCACTTTGATCAGCCCGAACTTACGGTCCACTTCGACGACTTTGGCTCCGGCCCGGGTCGGGGATTGTTCCCGACGAATCCCCGTCACCCAGGCATCTTGTTCCGCCAAGACGTCGCGGAGGGGCTCAACTTTGCGCAGTCGGCAGCACGTATTGGGGTCCCGGGTCCAAAGCGCCTCGCCGTATTTGGCCGCTTGTTGGTGCAGATCAAGTTGAGGAGTTACCCGCCGGAGGTTCGGCCGGTACCGGTCCACGACGCGATCTCGGACCTCATAAGTTTCCGGGAACAACAGCCCCGTATCCAAATAAAAAATTTGGACATGGGGGAGAATTCTTGTCGCCATATCCACCAGTACCACGTCTTCGACTCCAAAGCTGCAAGCCAACGCAATGCGGGGAGAGAACCGCTCCAGGGCCCACTCCAGAATCTCTTCGGGCGGGCAGCCCTCCAGACCTTCCGCCCAAGCCTCCACTTCCTCCGGGCTCATAACGGGAACACGGGTCACATGCTCCACGATCGCACCTCCATTTCGAATGATCTGCGATTCTGACCGGCTTTACCACGATACGGGCACGGGCCCAGGATTGTGCCTGCCCTTTGCTCAATTCCATTATCCAAATAACAAATATGTTTAATTGGAATATGGGGATATAATAACCCTACTATTTAAATCAAGTCAATAGGATTTCCGCTGGCAAAAGCAAAAAAAATACACCGGCAGTCTCACCGGTGACCTCTCTCTCCCTTTTCGCTTAAGAATCCGGCAGGATCTTCTTCCCCAGAGCCGAGCACAACAGGTCCACCGCCATCTCGGCCGTCCGGTTGGCGACATCCAAGATCGGGTTGACCTCCACCACGTCGACGGAACACAAGACTCCCGCTTCGGCGAGAAGTTCCATGGCCAGGTGTCCTTCTCGGTAGGTGATCCCTCCCCGCACGGGCGTGCCCACCCCCGGGGCGGTCATGGGATCCAGGGCATCCAAATCCAAACTCAGATGAACCCCGTCCACGCCCTGGGACGCGATCCGGATCGCCTCTTCCATCACCGCTCCAATGCCCTGCCGATCGATCTCATGCATGGTGAACACGCGCAGCCCCGACTCCCGAATCAAACGCGCCTCACCTTCATCGATAGACCGGGCGCCAACAAGAACCACATTTTCCGGTCGAACCTTCGGGGCAAACCCCGCCACCCGGGTCAATCCGGGGTGCCCGATCCCCAGAGACGCCGCCAGGGGCATTCCGTGGATATTGCCGGAGGGAGTGGTTTCCTGGGTATTCATATCCCCATGGGCGTCGAACCAGATCACCCCGACCCGCGCTTTGGCCAATGCCACGCCGGCCAGAGAACCGATGGCCAAGCTGTGATCTCCGCCGAGGATCACGGGCATCGACCCGCGTTTTAGGACTTCCGAAACCCTGGCTGCAATCTCCTCGCTGACACGTTCAATTTCCGGAAGATATTTCAACTTCGGATCTTGGATTTCCTTGGCCTCGGGTTCCGGCACCGGCACGTTGCCGAGATCCTGTACCTCAAACCCGAGGGCCCTCACCCGGTCCTGAAGACCTGCATACCGAATGGCACTGGGCCCCATGTCCACCCCTCGGCGTCCCTGCCCTAGATCCAACGGAACGCCGAGGACCTCGATTCTGGCCACCGTCATCCCCCCGCTCTAGCCCTGCAACACGTAGCGGCTCAACAGATACGGCGTCACGGTGCCTTCCACCACGGCGGCGACTGCCAACATCGCCACCGCCACCCCAGCGGCCCGAAACGCATCTCTCCATCCCTGAAAAAACGCCTCTCTTCGAGTGTACCCATTAGTCGGGCGCCACCATCCCCAGCCCAATTTTAATCCGAAGGCCGCAGCGATCAAAAACGCAGGGATCTCAAAAATCCCGTGGGGCAGGATCCCGTACAGCAAGACGGACCCGACAGGCACCCCCTGATGATGGAGCATCGCCAAGACGAACCCGATCAAAGCCCCATTGCCAAAAACGCCAACGATGGCAGGGATTCCGGCGACAATCCCCGTCAGCAGAAAAAATATGGCCACTTTGGCGTTATTGAGAAAAATCACCATGACCGTGTAGGCCGGGTTGTTGACCGCCCGCACCTGCACTGCCAGGTCCCGGATCTGGGTCAGTTGCGACATGAGAACTTGTCGCAAGGAATCAGATGCCAGGTATCCCGTCGCCATCCCGACTGCAAAAATCACCGCCGCCGTCCACAGGTATCTTCGATTGATCCAAATCCACCGCCCCATGGGTTCACCCCCGTTGCAATCTCCCGTCCCGTGCTGCGTCCTTTCGAGGTCAGGCGGCCGCTGCCCTGCCGGAATCCCCAATGAGGTCCGGCGCATGAGGGCTTAATCTCTTATCCATGCTATACCTTGTGCACAAAGCATACCCATATGTACAAACTGTAGACGGTGCAAAGGAGGGACAAGCGATGTTCGTCATCTGGCGCGCGCGGACGTTGACACAGATCCTCATCGCCGCCGCCACGGTCGTACTCTTCATGGCCATATTTTACTGGCAGAACGGAGCCATCGCGACATTGGTTGGCCAACAGTCGCCGTCCGCCATCTACAAAGTGGATACCAACCGAAGAATCGTAGCCCTGACCTTCGACATCAGTTGGGGAGATCAAATGGCTCCCAAAGTATTACATGTGTTGAAAAACAAAGGTGTGACAAAAGCAACATTTTTCCTCTCCGGGCCTTGGACCCTACAAAAATCAGAGATCGCCAAGCAGATTCGGGACATGGGTTATGAAATCGGCAGCCATGGCTACAAACATGACAATTTTACCGAACACAGCAATGACTGGATCCGCAGTCAAGTCACTAAGGCGGAGCAGGCGATCTATGACGTTACAGGGGTCAAAACTCGCTTGATCCGCACCCCGAACGGTGATTTTGATAAACGGGTTTTGCGCACCCTTCACGACATGGGTTATACGGTGATCCAATGGCACACCGACTCGTTGGACTGGAAGAACCCAGGAGTCGGCGCGATCACCCAACGGGTCTTAACACGGGCGGTACCCGGCGACATCATCTTGTTGCACGCCAGTGACACTTGCAAACAGACCGACCAGGCACTTCCGGCCATCATCGACGGCCTACGACAAAAAGGATTCGAGTTTGTCACCGTTTCGGAGCTGCTTCAGGAGGCTTCGCCCAAAAGCAAACTTGAGTAAGCCCCAAGCCAGGAACAAACCGGGCCGCAGGGGCCCGGCGTCCGAAACGTTACCGAGGATCCGGCTGGATATCCCGTCGCCCGTTCTTGGAAGGGGCGGCGGGATGTGCAGTGAGGCGGCGCAGGACGAATAGCAAGTACGTATTGCACACCAGAAGAATGATGCCGATCTGGAGAGTCGGCATTCCCGTCCCCGCTTTCAACGCCGGAAACCACTCCACAACGGTAAATACGAACAGATAAAAGAAGCCGGGGATAAACGCCCGGATTCCCGATATAAAGGCCCGAACTCCGGCCGCCACCAAAGCCCAAATCAAAGGAAAAAGGGCGTAAGTGACATAAGGTGTCCATCCTCCCGCTCCCCCGGCTGCCAGGTAGCGGGCATAGACCAGATCCACCGCGACAACCGCCACAAGGAAGAGCTGGACGGCATTCCAAAAAGCCCGGGGAAGAAAGCCTTGAATCAGGTAATTCAACGTTAAATAAGCCCACAGCCCCATGAGGCTGGTCGCGCTGATAAACCCCCCGACAATCGCCCCATGCAGCGGGTCGATGTTGGTTACAAGAGCAGCAATTGCCCCCGCGAACACGCCCAGAATCACTGTGGTGCCGATGAGAAAAAACAATCTTTGAAGATTCACAGCCGCATCCTCTTTCTTCCCAGCAAAGTCTCGAATAACGACCGTTTGCCCGCCCATATTACAACTGATGACCGGAGGGAGGTGAACGGTCGATGAGACGCAGGTGGCGATGGATGTTCCTTCTGGGCCTGTGTGCCGCAACCCTGGCCGGAGGATGTGCACGATCGTCCGGTCCTCAGCCCCAGCAGGGACAGCCCCCTTATCAAGAAACCAAGAGTATGGTGCTGGATATTCTCCACTCTAAGGAAGGAATGGATACCCTGCGCCAAACGGTTCAGAGCCAAGAATTCAAACGCTCTCTGATCCTGTCCGATTCCGATATGCAAAAAGCCCTCACCACCGCCCTTACCCAGGGCGAGAACAAAAACTTGCTGCAACAACAACTTCAGCAACCCCAGTTCGCAAAAGCTTTGGCTGACGCCTTGAAGGAGCAAAATCGCCAGTTGTTGAAAGATCTCATGAAAGACCCCGAATACCAGCAGATGATGCTCGATTTGATGAAAAGCCCGGACTTTCAAAAGCAAATCCTGAGCCTCATGTCTTCCCCGCCTTACCGCCAGCAAACCATGAAGGTGATGCAGGAGGCCCTTCAGAATCCGAGTTTTCGACTGCTTTTTACGGATAGCCTGAAACAGGCCGTACGGGAAGTAGGTCCTCAGGCCGGGCAAGGCAAACAAGGGGGACAGGGCGGCCAGCAACAAGGAGGCGGACAATCCTCCGGGGGCGGCGGGGATCAGGATCAGCAAAGTCAAGATATGGGCGGAGGGTAAACCGGGCGGCCCCAGGAAGCAGGCACGGCCCAGCCCCCCGCGTGGCGGCCCTTCCTGTCTGCCTGATGGGATGCCCCCCTCCGCGCCTTGTCCAAGACGGCTCGCTTCAACCGGCTAACCCGGCGGACACCAGCCCCCCCACAATCTTCGCCAAATCGTCGAAAGCCTGGCCCGCGGGGGTATCGGGCTCGTAAAGGCCGGTCTCCCCAAGGGTTTCTGGCTGTAGCGGGATCTGGGCCAGCACCTTGACCTTAAGCTCGTCCGCTACCCGCTGGCCTCCGCCCCGGCCAAAAAGTTCATCCCGGCCACCGCAATGGGGGCACACCCGATAGGCCATGTTCTCCACAACGCCCAGAATTTCGTGGCCGGTCTTTTTCGCCATCATGCCGGCCCGCACGGCCACGTCTGCGGCGTTGCGTTGCGGAGTGGTCACGATCAACTCCCCGGCTTTGGGCAACAATTGATGGACATCCAAGGCGACATCGCCAGTGCCGGGAGGAAGATCAAGCAGCATAACGTCCAGGTCCCCCCAGTGGACTTCGGCAAAGAAATTTCGCAGCATCTTGCCCAGCATCGGTCCGCGCCAGATCACGGGGGTATTGTCTGGGACAAAAAAGTTCATCGACATAATCTTGACACCCTCAGCCTGGACCGGCATGATCAACTCATCGATCACGGTCGGTTTTCGATCTGCCGCTCCAAACAGGCCCGGAATGCTGAACCCGTAGATATCTGCGTCGATTACGCCCACCCGGTAACCGTCCCGGGCCAAGGCGAGGGCGAGGTTCGCCGTCACCGTGGATTTTCCAACTCCACCTTTGCCACTGGTAACCGCCACAAAACGGGTCTGTACATTGGGCCGCAATAAGGGCGGTACACCTTCAACCCCCTGGGACTGTTCAGCCCCGGTGCCCCCTTGGAGCACATCCCGGAACCGGGCCCGCTCCTCGCCGGTCATCGTCGCCAGAATCACTCGACAATCGGTCACCCCCGGCAGGTTGCGAACCGCCTTTTCCACTTCATCTTGAATCACCGTATGCAAAGGACACCCTTTAATCGTTAACGCCACTTCAACAGTGACGAATCCGCCGTCAATCTCCACTTTTCGAACCATCCCGAGGTCGACAATGCTGCGATGCGCTTCCGGATCTTGGATGGGCCGCAGCGCATCAAGCACCGTCTTCTCTGTCAGTGCAGCCATGGCTCTCGCCCTCCTTTAGGGCATTGTACCCCACTGCTTCAGGAAAAGACAACGACAACAAGAATGCTCTGCCTTTCGCCGCAAAAAAGAGCCCGTGACGCTTCGGCGCCGACGGGCTTGTGGTTAACGTTTGGAGAACTGGGGAGCGCGGCGGGCTTTTTTCAACCCGTACTTCTTGCGCTCCTTCATGCGGGGATCCCGGGTCAACAATCCCGCCCTTTTCAGCGGCGTGCGAAGGTCGGGATCGACTTTCAGAAGGGCTCGGGCAATGCCGTGACGGATGGCCCCGGCCTGACCGGAGATCCCGCCGCCTTTTACATTCACGTGAACGTCGTAGCGGTTCAGGCTGTCCGTGAGAATTAGCGGTTGTTTTACCATTAATTTCAACGTTTCAAGACCAAAATACTCTTCCAATGGCCGGCGGTTGATCAGAATCTGCCCATCCCCAGGGTAAAGCCGCACCCGGGCGACAGACTCCTTCCGTCTCCCGGTTCCCCAATATTGCACCTGTGCCATAAGCGTCACTTCCCTCCTCTCACCGTTCCGGGCTGCCACGGAACGGGCTGCTGGGCTTCGTGGGGATGCTCCGGACCGGCGTACACTTTCAATTTCTTCAACTGACTTCGGCCCAACGGATTGTGTGGCAACATGCCTTTTACGGCGTAATACAGAATGCGTTCGGGATATCGGGCAAGGACGTCCTTGGCCCGCATCTCTTTCAACCCGCCGGGATAGCCGGAATGCCGCCGATACAGTTTATCCGTCCACTTTTTACCCGTAAACACGACTTTATCCGCGTTGATGACAACAACGTGATCTCCCGTGTCCACGTGAGGCGTATACTCGGGCTTGTGCTTTCCGCGCAGAATGACGGCAATCTCCGAGGCCAAACGGCCTACCGTCTGCCCGGTCGCGTCAATCACGTACCACCGGCGTTTCACGTCCTCCTTTTTCTGCATGAATGTCGTTTGCATGAACTGTTTCCCTCCGCCCTATCATTTCAACCCTCGTGGTTCCATGGGCCGAAAACTCCATGCTCATTGTACTGAGCTGCCGCAGTCAAGTCAAGAAAACCGCTCCAAGCTCGGGTGAAATCGCCCGTCTCATAGTACACGTCCCACAAGGTCAGCCCTTTCGCAGGGGCCGTCACTCCCGCCGCCCGACGATCCCGGGCGGCCAAAATCCCGGAGATAGACTCTACCGATCGCTTCCCGAGCCCCACCTCCACCAGGGTTCCGACCAGGATGCGGACCATCTGGTACAGAAAGCCGTTGCCAAACACGTAAAGGTGGACAAAAGGCGGCTCCTCGGCCAGGCGGATGGCGTATACCGTCCGCACCTTGTTCTGTACCGGAGTGCTGGCGGCGCAAAAGCTGGTATAATCGTGAGTCCCTGCAACCGCGAGGGCCGCCCGGCGCATCGACCCCAGATCCATCTGAGTCGGTACGTGCCACGTATAGCGACGAAGAAACACTGAGGGATACACCCCTTGATCCAGGGTGTAACGATAGCATTTGCCCACTGCGGAAAAACGCGGGTGAAAAGACTCCGGCGCCGGTTCAAGATTGGATACCACCAGATCTTCCGGTAGCCGCCGAAGCAAAACCCGCTCTAATCGCTGCCAGGGAATCGGTCCCGGCCACTCGAAGGCGACCACCTGTCCCCGGGCGTGCACTCCGGCATCTGTCCGCCCCGCCCCGGCAATCGAAATCTCCCGGCCGGCCAACTCCCTTAAGGCCCCTTCCAGCACCCCCTGAACTGTTCTCAGGCCGGGTTGACGCTGGAATCCGTGATAATCGGTCCCATCGTAAGCCACCTTCGCCTTAACGTACACCGCCGCGCCCCTTTCCTAGCCGATGGGCCTGGAGCGTCCGGGTATCTCTCCCAAAGCATACGGAAAACGAGGCTTGCCCCCGGAGGACAAACCTCGCCCGCGCGGTTGTTGTCAGACACAATTATTCCACCAGTTCAAGGTAAACCATGGGCGCAGCGTCCCCCCGGCGCGGACCCAGCTTCAGGATGCGGGTGTAGCCGCCGTTACGTTCCTGGTACCGGGGTGCAATCTCGCTGAACAACTTTTGCACCACATCCTGATTCGTGTCTTCGTCTGCCGTCTCTTTATAGACGAAAGCCGCCACCTGGCGCCGGGCGTGAAGATCCCCCCGTTTTGCCAAGGTGATCATTTTCTCCGCCACTTTGCGCACTTCTTTCGCCTTTGCTTCAGTGGTGCGAATGCGCTCATACATGAACAAATCTGTGACCAGGCTGCGGAAAAGCGCTTTGCGTGCTGACGAGTATCTTCCCAGCTTTCGATACGACACCGGTACTCCCTCCCTTCTTTCTGCCGACCTTATTCTTCTTTGCGTAAGGCCAAGCCCAACTCGGCCAGTTTCTCTTGAACCTCTTCCAGGGACTTTCGGCCGAGATTGCGGACTTTCATCATTTCCTCTTCGGTTTTCGAGCACAATTCGGCCACGGTGTTAATTCCCGCCCGTTTGAGACAGTTGTAGGAACGGACTGAGAGGTCCAGCTCCTCGATAGTCATGTCGAGCACCTTTTCCCGGCGCTGCTCGTCCCGTTCCACCAACACATCGCCGGCCCGGGGCTGATCGGTGAGGCCGAGAAACAAGGTGAGGTGCTCGGTGAGGATCCGGGCCCCGTAACTGACCGCCTCGTCAGGTCGAATACTTCCGTCCGTCCACACTTCAAAGGTCAATTTATCATAATCGGTCACCTGGCCGACCCGGGTGTTTTCGATACTGTAATTCACCCGACTGATCGGAGTAAAAATCGAATCCATGGGAATGACGCCGATCGGCTGCTCCTCGTTTTTGTTCCGGTCCGCCGGTACATAACCCCGCCCCCGGGCGGCTTTAATCTCGGCGTACAGCCGCGCCCCTTCCGCCAAAGTGGCGATATGCAAATCGGGGTTGAGGATGTCCACATCCGAATCGGCTTGAATGTCCCCGGCCTTGATTTCCCCCTCGCCTTCGGCGTCGATGATGAGGGTTTTCTCCTCATCCGAATGGATCCTCAAGGCCAGGTGTTTCAAGTTCAGAATGATCTCCGTCGTGTCCTCCACAACCCCGGGAATGGTCGAAAATTCGTGGAGTACCCCGTCGATCTTGACCGACGTACAGGCAGCCCCGGGTAACGACGACAACAGGATGCGCCGCAAAGCGTTGCCCAAGGTGGTACCGTAGCCACGCTCAAGCGGCTCGATCACAAACTTGCCGTAGGTCCCGGACTCGTTGATCTCGACCGTTTCCAATCGCGGCTTTTCCATTTCGATCATCCACGTGACCCTCCTTCTCGACCATCTCGACAGTCCGGTTCGCGGCGATCGGCCGAGAGCCGGGTGGAACTTTACCCGGCATTACCGCGAGTACAACTCGACGATCATCTGCTCCTGTACCGGCGTGTCAATCTCGTCTCGGGTGGGGATACGGAGGACCTTTCCGGAAGCCGTGGCTGAATCCCGATCGAGCCACGCAGGTACCGCCCTGCTGTCGGCGGTCTCTACCAGCTCTTTGAGCCGCGGGGATTCCAGGCTCTTTTCCCTCACGGCCACAACGTCCCCTTCTTTCAGTTGGTACGAAGGAATGTCCACCCGGCGCCCGTTCACCGTAAAATGACCGTGACGCACCAACTGCCTTGCCTCAGCCCGGGAGGCAGCGTACCCCAACCGGTACACGACATTATCGAGGCGCCGCTCGAGCAACTGGAGGAGCACCTCACCGGTGACCCCGTGTTGCCGGTTCGCCTCTTCATAGTAATGTCGGAACTGTTTCTCCAGCACACCGTAAGTCCGGCGAGCTTTTTGTTTTTCCCGCAGTTGAATGCCGTATTCGGACTGTTTCCGGCGGCCCTGGCCATGCTGACCAGGCGCGTACCCGCGCCGGTCAATGGCGCATTTGTCGGAATAGCAGCGCTCGCCCTTTAGATAGAGCTTGACGCCCTCCCGCCGGCACAGTCGACAAACCGGACCGGTATATCTTGCCATTCTAGTATAGACACCTCCTGATCATTTGTATACTCAAGGAATTGTTCCGTACCCCAATCAGACGCGCCGGCGCTTTGGCGGACGGCAGCCGTTGTGCGGAATGGGAGTCACGTCCTTGATCAGGCTCACTTCCAAGCCCGCCGCTTGCAGCGACCGAATCGCCGCTTCCCGTCCCGCTCCCGGTCCCTTGACATAGACCTCCACCGTTCGCATCCCGTGCTCCATAGCCTTCCGGGCAGCAGAATCAGCGGCCATCTGGGCAGCAAAGGGCGTGCTTTTCCGAGAGCCCTTGAATCCGACGTTCCCGGCGCTGGCCCAGGAAATGGCATTTCCTGCACCATCGGTAATGGTGACGATGGTATTGTTAAACGTGGACCGAATATGGGCGATGCCCGCTTCGATGTTCTTTCGGTCCCGGCGTTTCATGCGAGTGGCGGTGGCCGCCCGGCGTTTCGGTTTTGCCATAGAGTCCCGTCCTCCTTTCATCTAGATCCTGCACTTTATTTTTTCTTCCCGGCCACCGTGCGGCGCGGCCCCTTGCGTGTGCGGGCGTTCGTTTTCGTCCTTTGTCCGCGCACCGGCAACCCCCGGCGGTGCCGCAGCCCGCGGTAGCAGCCGATTTCGGTCAGGCGCTTGATGTTCATCGCCACGTCCCGGCGAAGGTCTCCTTCGACTTTCAGGTTCCTGTCGATGTATTCCCGAAGCCGCGCCACCTCTTCATCGGTGAGATCCCGGACTCGGGTATCGGGGTTCACCCCTGTTTCCCGCAGAATTCGATTCGACATTGGACGGCCAATGCCGTATATATACGTCAGGCCGATCTCCACCCGTTTTTCCCGCGGAAGATCCACACCAGCGATTCGTGCCATAGGTTACACCTCCTCGAGTTCATTGGAATTAGTGAGAGATGCCCACATCCCGGGCTCGTACACCCACGGCCCGGAGGCCGAGCCCCCGATCAACCCTGGCGCTGCTTATGCTTGGGATTCTCACAGATGACCATCACGACGCCTTTGCGCCGAATCACCTTGCATTTTTCACAGATCGGTTTTACAGACGGACGAACTTTCACGGTGCTCCCTCCTTCCGCCGCCGGGCGCCCATGCATCCTCCGGGCGCCGGATTCCCCGGGCGCCCTGTGAGCGCATTCGTCCGGACAGTCGTTGAGACCTGTCACTTATAGCGATACGTGATGCGACCGCGAGTCAAGTCGTAAGGCGACAACTCCACCGTCACGCGATCCCCGGGGAGAATACGGATGTAATGCATCCGGATCTTCCCCGACACATGGGCCAAGATCTTGTGCCCGTTTTGCAGCTCGACCCGGAACATCGCGTTGGGCAAGGGCTCGATCACAGTGCCCTCGACCTCAATGACGTCCTCTTTGGCCATCAATCCACTCCCCTTTCTGCGTCTCCGCCGTCTTCTCTGGCATCCTTTGACTGTTCTTGGTGAAAGGTACGAAGGCTGTATCTCAGGTCGGCGTCGGTCACCTTTCCCATTGTATGAAGCCGTTCCAGGACCTTCCCAGCGCGTTTGCCCGTAGGCCGGACATGGAGGACATTTTTCTTTTTCGGTCGCTCCACCGTTCGACCTTCCCCGTCTGCCAGCCAGACCCACCGGTCTTCAGACCGATCGATCACAACCATATATCGACCGGCCTCTCGTCCTTGCCGCACTTCAACGATTTCGCCGATCTCAGGCGTGGGGTGCACTCTCGCCATCTCCGGCACCACCTCGCTCACAGCCGGGTCAGAATTTCCGGTTCCCCTTCGGTAATCGCGACGGTATGTTCAAAATGAGCCGCCAGCGAACCGTCCACCGTCACCACCGTCCAGTTATCGGGCAGGGTTTTTACGTGGTAGGAACCGGCGTTGACCATCGGTTCGATGGCGAGGACCATACCGGGTTTGAGTCTGGGGCCGTGGCCGGGCGGCCCGAAATTCGGGATTTGCGGATCTTCGTGCATCTCTTGACCCACCCCGTGTCCCACGTAATCGCGCACCACGGAGAATCCGTGTTGTTCGACATAAACTTGAACGGCATGGGAAATGTCCGAAAGGCGGTTGCCGACCACCGCCTTTTCGATCCCTTTGTACAGGGACGCTTCGGTGACGTCGAGTAGGCGCCTTGCCTCTTCGCTGATTGAACCGACAGGCACAGTGATTGCCGCGTCACCATGGTAACCGTGATACTGGGCACCGATGTCGATACTGACGATATCGCCTTCCACCAGTTTCCGGTCGCCAGGAATACCGTGAACCAATTCTTCATTTACAGAGGCGCAGATCGAAGCCGGGTAGCCGTGATAGCCTTTAAAGGACGGGATCGCCCCGTTTCTGCGAATCACGTGCTCGGCGATGCGGTCCAGTTCCCGGGTGGTGATCCCAGGTTCCACCGCTTGCGCCGTCTCTTTCAGGGCCAGGGCGACAATCCGCCCCGCTTCCCTCATCCATTCCAGTTCCGCCTTCGACTTGCTCACAATCATGACGGTCGACCTCGCAGAATCTCTTGGATTTGCTGGTAGACTTCGTCGATAGGCCTCTCGCCTTCCACACGTCGGACAAGGCCCTTGGTCTCATAATAATCGAGGAGCGCATCCACTTGGCGAAGGTTCACATCCAGGCGTTTCCCCACCGTTTCCGGGGTATCGTCGCTGCGTTGATAAAGTTCCCCTCCGCATACATCGCAGATCCCCTCCCGTTTTGGGGGGCGGAAAGCGATGTGGTAGCTGGCGCCACACTGCCGACACACCCGCCGACCGGTGAGGCGCTCCACCAGAGCCTCCCGGGAGACCTCGATGTAGATGACGTGGTCTAACGTTGTCGCCAGGGAGTCAAGAATGTCATCCAACGCCCGGGCCTGGGGAACGGTTCTGGGGAAGCCATCCAGTAGAAAACCTTTCTGGTAGTCGGGCTTCGACAAAGTTTCTCGCACGATGCCGATGGTCACATCATCAGGCACCAATTGCCCTTGATCCATATATTGTTTAGCTTTCAACCCCAATTCGGTTCCCTCGGCCACAGCCGCCCGGAACATGTCCCCGGTGGACAGATGAGCGATCCCATAACCCTCCACAATCCGGGCGGCCTGGGTTCCTTTCCCGGCCCCGGGCAACCCGATGAACACGATCCGCATCTTCATCCCTGCCTTTCATGACCGAATAAAGCCCCGGTAATGCCGCTGCAACAACTGGCTCTCGATTTGCTTCATCGTTTCAAGAGCCACCCCGGTGACGATCAACAGCCCTGTTCCCCCAAAGTACAGGTTCAGCCCGGTGAGATTTCCAAACAAGATGGGCAAAACGGTCACCGCCGCCAAAAACAGGGCACCGGCCAAGGTGATCCGGTTCATCACTCGGATGATGAACGCTTCCGTGGCTTTACCCGGTCGGATACCCGGGATGAAGCCGGAGTACTTTCTCATCTGGTCAGCCAACTGCTGAGGGTTGATCTGGACATACGTATAGAAGAACGTAAATCCGATGATCAAGAGAACCTCCAGGACCAGATAAGTGGTCGAACGATAACTGAATACCGTCATCACCCAGTCGGCAAACCAATGCCCTCGAAAGAACTGGGCGATGGTCGCCGGGAACAAGAGCAAGGAGGTGGCGAAAATGACCGGAATCACGCCGGCCGCGTTCACCCGCAGGGGAATGTGGGTGGTTTGCCCACCGTACATGCGCCGTCCCACCACCCGCTTGGAATACTGAACGGGTATCCGGCGCACGCCCTGCTGGACAAAAATTACAGCCGTCACCACAATCACGATTCCCGCCAACATGAGGACGACCTTCACGATATTCAGGAACAGTTGGTCCGGATGTTGGTAGAACCAGCTCTGGTAAACGGTCCGGACGGCCCCTTCCAATCGGGCGACAATCCCGGCGAAAATAATGATGGAAATGCCGTTCCCGATCCCTTTTTCCGTGATCTGCTCACCGAGCCACATCAAAAATGCGGTTCCAGCCGTTAATGTGATCGCGATTAACGCGTAAGTTTCGAACCCGGGGTTCACAATCAGACCTGGCAATGTCCGGTTGAACGAAATCGACAGGCCCACCGCCTGTATCAATCCTAACACCACTGTCAAGTAACGCGTCACTTGGGCCAGGCGGCGCCTTCCGTGCTCCCCTTCCTTGGCCCATTCCGCGAATCGCGGAATCACGTCCATCGACAACAGTTGTACGATGATGGAAGCGGTGATATACGGCGTGATACTCATCGCAAAGAGCGAGAAATTCTGCAGAGCACCGCCGGAAAAGGTGTTTAACAATCCAAACACGGGGTTCTCCCCGAGTTGTTTGAGAACCGTGGCGTTTACACTCGGCACAGGGATGAACGACCCGATTCGAAATACAGCGAGAATGCCGAGGGTAAACAGCACCCGATTCCTGAGATCCCGGGCCTTCCAGATGCCCGCGATAGTTTGGAACATGTTAAATCACCTCAGCGGCGCCGCCGGCCGCCTGGATTTTTTCAATGGCCGACTTGGAGAATCCGTTAGCCTTAACCGTGATACTGACTTCCAGATCCCCCTGCCCGAGAATCTTCACCCCGTCTTTTGCCCCTTTGACCAGGCCCGCCTCCCGGAGCGTCTCCAGGGTCACCACGGTGCCCGGTGCAAAACGATTCAACTTGCCGACGTTCACCTCAGCCCAGTTTCTCTTGAACGGGGCATTGCTGAACCCTCGCTTCGGCAACCGGCGGTACAAAGGCGTCTGGCCGCCTTCGAACCCCGGGCGAACGCCGCCGCCGGAGCGCGCTTTCTGCCCCTTGGTGCCGCGGCCGGCCGTCTTTCCGAGGCCCGATCCGATTCCCCTGCCCACCCGTTTAGAAGCTTTTTTCGAACCAGGCGCCGGCTTGAGTTCGTGCAGCTTCACTCGTTCCACCCCCTCTGCGTGCTGTTGATTACTCGGCCACTTCCTCCACCCGCACCAAATGGTCGATCTTTTTCACCATCCCGCGAATCGTCGGGGTGTCCTCGTGCACCACAGTGTCCCGGATTTTACGAAGACCGAGACTACGGACCGTCGCCCGTTGATCTTCTGGCCGGCCGATGGTGCTCCGGACCAGGGTAATGGCCAGTCTCGCCACGATCTCTCCCCCCTATCCCAGGATTTCCTGGAGCGTTTTCCCGCGCAGCCGGGCCACTTCTTCCGGTCGCTTCAATTGCTTGAGCCCCGTGATGGTGGCATTCACCATGTTCAAAGGATTGTTTGAACCCAAGGATTTGGTGAGGATGTCCTTCACACCGGCCAATTCCAGCACCGCCCGCACCGGCCCCCCGGCAATGACGCCGGTACCCGGAGAAGCCGGCTTCAACAAAACTTTTCCTGCGCCAAAATGGCCCACCACTTCATGGGGAAGAGTGGTCCCCCGAAGCGGGACGTGAAACAGGTTCTTTTTTGCATCTTCGATCCCTTTGCGGATGGCGTCCGGAACTTCTCCGGCCTTTCCCAAACCGGCCCCCACCCATCCGTTGCCGTCTCCGACAACCACAACAGCGCTAAAACTGAACCGGCGCCCACCTTTAACCACTTTGGCCACCCGGTTGATCGCCACAACTTTTTCCGTCAGTTCCAACTGGTTGGGATCAACGCGCATGTCTCCCCCTCCTTCGCCTGTCGATTAGAATTCCAGACCCGCCTCCCGCGCGGCATCCGCCAGTGCCCGCACCCGGCCGTGGTATAAATACCCGCCGCGGTCGAAGACCACCTTCGTGATCCCCTTCTCCATCGCCCGCTTCGCCACCAACTCTCCCACTTTACGGGCCGCCTCCACATTGCCTCCATATCCGATCTGCCCCCGCAATTCCGGATCCAGGGTGGACGCCGCCACATAGGTATGGCCTTTGGTATCGTCGATCACCTGGGCGTAAATGTGCCTCGCCGAGCGAAACACGTTAAGCCGCGGCCGGTCGGGGGTGCCGAACACTTTCTTGCGCACCCGCAGATGGCGCCGATGGCGCGCTTCTTTCCGACTCACACTCGCCGCCATGATTATAACCTCCCTTCGCAGACCAGATGGCGTCTTCGGCCTTCACTCGGCCATCACTTCTTTCCGGTCTTACCCACTTTGCGCCGAATCTTTTCGTTTTCGTATTTAATGCCCTTGCCCTTATACGGTTCAGGCTCTCGAATTCGCCGGATGGACGCCGCCACCGTACCAACCTGCTCTTTGTCGATGCCGCGCACCACCAGTTTGTTGGGAGCCGGGACATCGATTTCGATGCCGGCATCAGGCACCAATTCAACAGGGTGTGAAAAGCCCAAAGACAGGGTGACCTTATTGCCGGATTTCACTGCCCGATAGCCCACGCCCACAAGTTCGAGGTTTTTCTGGAAGCCCTTCGTCACGCCCTCCACCATGTTGGCGATGACGCTGCGGGTGGTCCCGTGCAAACTCTTGTGCAGCTTCTCATCACTGGGCCGGGTCACCACGACCTGGTTGCCTTCGATGGTGACGACCATATCTTTGTGGATATTCCGGGTCAGAGTGCCCTTCGGCCCCTTGACGGTCACCGTCTGCCCGTTGATGGACACCTCCACGCCGGCCGGAATTTCAATGGGTTTTCTCCCGATCCGCGACAAGTTCCTTCACCTCCGTTCCCGCCCTCGTATTCACCACACGTAGCAAATGACTTCGCCGCCCACACCGTTTCTCCGCGCATCTTTATCGGTCATAATCCCCCGGGACGTCGATAAAATAGCCAAGCCCAGTCCGCCCAAAACCCTGGGCACGGCGTCATTCTTCACGTACACGCGGCGGCCGGGTTTGCTGATCCGCTTCAGACCGGTGATCACCCGTTCATTGTTGGGCCCGTACTTGAGGAACACCCGGATCATGCCTTGCTTGTTGTCGGGGATAAATTCAGCGTCCCGGATGAACCCTTCTTCTTTTAGGATGTTCGCGATGGCACGCTTCACGTTGGACGCGGGAATCTCGACCTTCTCATGCCCGACCAAATTGGCGTTTCGGATGCGCGTCAACATATCGGCGATCGGATCGGTCATCACCATGGCAGTTACCCTCCCTCCTGAACCCCTCAACGGTCAAAACTCTTCCCTCACCAGCTTGCCTTCTTGACCCCCGGCAACCGCCCTTGATAGGCGAGTTCCCGGAAGCAGATCCGGCAGACGCCAAATTTGCGCAAGACCGCGTGCGGACGGCCACACAGCTGGCAGCGGGTGTACGCCCGAGTCTTGAACTTCGGCTTGCGCTGCGCCTTCACGATCATCGATTTTTTCGCCACGCAGCACACCTCCCCCTGGTATCGGTGGATCAGCTCGCCCGAAAGGGCATACCCAACTGCGCCAACAGTTCCCGGGCCTCTTCGTCGCTGTCCGCCGTGGTTACGATGATGACCTCAAGGCCGCGGACTTTGTCGATTTTATCGTAATCGATCTCCGGGAAAATCAGTTGTTCCCGAAGTCCCAGACTATAGTTTCCGCGCCCGTCAAAGGCCCTGGGCGACACGCCGCGGAAGTCTCGAACCCGGGGCAACGCGACGTTGAACAGCTTATCAAGAAAATAATACATCCGATCTCCGCGCAAAGTGACCTTGACTCCGATGGGCATTCCCGCCCGCAGCTTGAAGCTGGCCACGGACTTGCGAGCCCGGGTGACCACGGGTTTCTGGCCGGAGATCGCCGTCAAATCATCTACCGCCGCATCGAGAGCCTTGGGGTTCTGAACTGCCTCCCCAAGTCCGATGTTGAGGACCACCTTCTCAACCTTAGGAACCTGCATCACGTTCCTGTAGCCGAATCTCTGCATGAGGGCGGGAATCACATCCCGCTTGTACCGCTCTAACAGTCGGGGCGCCACGCACACACCCTCCTTTCGCCGATCACTTATCTAGGATTTCACCGGACTTCTTCGCGTACCGGACCTTTTTGCCGTCCGCAAGGATCTTCATCCCCACCCGAGTCGGTTCGCCGGTTTTCGGGTCCACGATCATCACGTTTGAAACGTGAAGGGGTGCTTCCTTGGAGATGATGCCTCCCTGGGGATAAGTGGGGTTTGGCTTCATATGGCGCTTGACCATGTTCACGCCTTCCACCAGCACCCTCTGCTTTTTCGGATAAGCCGCCAGCACCCGGCCCTTTTTCCCTTTGTCCTTGCCAGCGATCACCGCCACCATGTCGCCCTTCTTGATCCGCATCTTGGTTTGGGACATCCCGCCACCACACCTCCTCGTTCCTTCCCCATCCGGGGTCGATACCCTGGTCGGGCAAGGCTCTTGTTACAACACTTCCGGAGCCAGTGAAATGATCTTCATGAAATCCCGATCTCGAAGCTCTCGGGCCACCGGCCCAAAAATCCGCGTGCCCCGAGGACTTTTGTCTTCTCGAATGATCACCGCTGCGTTTTCGTCAAAGCGGATATAACTGCCGTCCGCCCGTCGCACTCCCCGTCGGGATCGCACGATCACCGCCTTGACCACATCTCCTTTTTTGACAACGCCGCCGGGTGTTGCACTTTTCACCGAGGCAACAATGATATCGCCGATGTTCGCCGTCTTCCTGTTTGAACCGCCAAGAACCCGGAAACACATGATCTCCTTGGCCCCGGAATTGTCGGCTACCACCAGTCTCGTTTGCGGCTGAATCATCGAACCCCCTCCTTTCCCAAGCGAGGATTACAGGACTTCTGCCCGCTCCAAAATTTCCACGAGGCGCCAACGCTTCTCCTTGGAAAGGGGCCGGGTCTCCATAATCTTGACAGTGTCCCCGATCCTGGCCTCGTTATTCTCATCGTGCGCTTTAAACTTGGTCGTCCGCTTTACGGTTTTCCCGTACAGTGGGTGGGTCACGCTCTGGACCACCGCCACGACAATGGTTTTATCCATCTTGTCGCTGACGACCTTGCCAATCCTGGTCTTGCGCTGATTCCGCTCTTCGCTCACCTTGCTCCCCCTTTCCGCCTCAGCGAATCCCGAGTTCCCTCTCCCGAAGGATCGTCTTCGCCCGGGCAATGTCCTTTTTTACCTGCCGAATCCGCATGGGGTTGTCGAGCTGTCCCGTTGCCAATTGAAACCGCAGGTTGAACAGTTCCTCCTTGAGGTCATTGACCTTATCCTGAATCTCATCATCGCTCAGGTGCCGCAAGTCCTTAGGCTTCATGGCTGTCACCACCCATTTCACCCCGGGTCACAAACTTCGTCTTGATGGGGAGCTTGTGAGAAGCGAGGCGCATCGCTTCCTTCGCCACTTCTTCCGGAACGCCGGCCAGCTCAAACAGGATGCGCCCAGGCTTCACCACGGCAACCCACTGCTCCGGGGAACCTTTTCCGCTTCCCATACGGGTCTCCGCCGGCTTTTTCGTCACGGGCTTGGCCGGGAAGATCTTGATCCACACTTTTCCGCCCCGGCGGATATAACGGGTCATGGCAATTCGCGCCGCCTCAATCTGCCGGTTGGTGATCCACGCAGGTTCCAAAGCCTGAAGGCCGTATTCGCCAAAGGCAATCTCGTTGCCGCCCTTCGATCGGCCTTTCAGGCGCCCGCGCTGTTCTTTCCGATGTTTGACGCGCTTGGGCATTAGCATCTCTACTTGCCCCCTTCCTCTCCGCTCGACTTCTCCGCGTTCCGGTCCCCTTTAACCGGAAGAATCTCTCCGCGATAAATCCACACCTTTACACCAATCCGCCCATACGTGGTGTGGGCCTCGGCCAACGCATAATCGATATCGGCGCGCAGAGTGTGAAGGGGGACCGTCCCTTCAGAATACCCTTCAGTACGGGCGATCTCAGCTCCGGCCAGCCGCCCGGAGACCTGGATTTTCACACCCTTCGCCCCGGCTCGCATTGTGCGCTGGATCGCCTGCTTCATGGCCCGGCGGAACGCCACGCGTCGTTCCAATTGGGAAGCCACGTTCTCCGCGACGAGCTTGGCGGACAACTCCGGGTTTTTCACCTCGGCGATATTGATGTGTACCCGTTTTCCGGTCATGTGCGCCAACGCCGCCCGCAGAGCTTCGACCTCAGTTCCGCCTTTGCCGATAACCATCCCAGGCTTCGCCGTGTGAACAGTGATGTTCACGCGGTTAGCCGCCCGCTCGATCTCCACCGCGGAGACCGCGGCATCTTTCAACCGCTTAAAAATATAGTCGCGAATTTTTACGTCTTCGAGAAGGAGCTTCCCGTATTCCTTCTTCCCGGCGTACCATTTCGATTCCCAGTCACGAATGATTCCAATGCGCAGCCCGACCGGACTCACCTTTTGCCCCATGCAGTTCTATCCCTCCTTTTTCTCACTGACGACCACTGTGATGTGGCTCGTGCGCTTGTGAATCGGAAAAGCACGACCTTGGGCGTGCGGCTGAAACCGCTTTAACGTGGGGCCTGGATCGACGCAGATTTTACTGATATACAGCCGCTCGACGTCCATGTCGTAATTGTGTTCGGCATTGGCTACGGCCGAGCGGAGCACTTTTTCCACCACCGGCGAGGCCGCCTTGGGGGTGTGCTTCAGAATTGCCAGCGCTTCGCCCACCGACTTTCCGCGGATCAGATCCACGACGAGGCGGGCTTTGCGCGGCGAGATACGAATATACCTCGCCACTGCTGTCGCTTCCATCCTCTTCCCCTCCTTCCGTCATCGTGGGTTACCGACTGCGGGACGACTTTTCGTCTCCTGCATGTCCCTTGTACGTCCTGGTCGGCGCAAATTCTCCCAGCTTATGGCCGACCATGTCCTCGGTAATGTACACCGGCACATGCTTGCGGCCGTCGTGCACCGCGAGGGTGTGGCCTACGAATTGTGGAAAAATGGTCGACCGCCGGGACCAGGTTTTGATGACCTTCTTCTCCCCTTTCGCGTTCATCTCCTCGATCTTCTTCAGGAGATACGCGTCGCAAAAGGGACCCTTCTTTAAGGACCGCCCCATCCTTCCGCCTCCTTTCCTATTGATCCGACCGATCCGATGACCTCATTTCTTGCGAGGACGGACAATGTACTGATCGCTTGGCTTGTTCTTCTTGCGGGTCTTTTTGCCGAGAGTGGGTTTACCCCAAGGGCTGACCGGCGCTTTGCGGCCGATGGGGGATCGCCCTTCACCGCCACCGTGGGGGTGATCCACGGGATTCATCACGACACCCCGGACCGTCGGCCGTTTACCCATCCAGCGGGATCGCCCGGCTTTGCCGATGCTCACATTCTCGTGATCGAGATTGCCGACTTGGCCGATCGTCGCCCGGCACTCCAATCGGATCAACCGCACTTCTCCGGAGGCCAACCGAACATGGGCATAGGCTCCTTCTTTTGCCAGGAGTTGGGCCTCGGTACCTGCAGCCCTCACCAACTGACCGCCAGCCCCCGGTTTTAACTCGATGTTGTGGATAATGGTACCCACCGGGATGTTCGCCAATGGCAAAGCATTCCCCACTTTGATGTCCGCCTGCGGCCCGGAATGGATCGTGTCTCCCACGGACAAACCGTGAGGAGCGAGAATGTATCGTTTCTCGCCATCCGCATAATGGATGAGAGCAATGTTGGCGGATCGGTTTGGATCGTATTCAATCGAAGCAACGCGGCCGGGAATGCCATCCTTGTCGCGTTTAAAATCAATGATGCGATATTTTCGCTTTGTGCCCCCGCCCCGATGACGAACGGTCAGCCTGCCTTGGTTGTTGCGACCCGCGTGCTTTTTCAGGGGAACGAGCAGTGACCGTTCCGGTTCGTCGGTGGTAATTTCGTCAAAAGTCGACACCGTCATGAATCGCCGGCCGGCAGAGGTCGGTTTGAACTTTTTAATCGGCATCTAGACTCCCTCCTTTTCTGTGGGGATCGGATCACGCTCCGTCAAAGATCTTGATCTCCTTCGAGTCCTCCGTCAAAGTGACCACGGCCTTCTTCCGCTCTGCCGTATACCCGGTGTGCCGCCCGTAACGCTTCTTTTTGCCGGGTACGCGGATCGTGTTGACCTTCGCGACCTTCACATCGAAGATCGCTTCCACCGCTTTTTTGATCTCCACTTTGTTCGCCCGCGGGTCCACAAAGAAGGTATATTTTCGCAAAGCCATCTGATCGGTACTTTCCTCGGTGACCACCGGCCGAAGGATGATGTCATAGGGGCTTTTCATCAGGCGAACACCTCCTCGATCCGCTTTACAGCGCCCGTCGTGACAACGAGGTGATCGTGGTGTAACAGATCGACCACATTGATATCCGTCGCCGGGAGGTATTTCACACCCGGGATGTTCCGGGCTGACAGGTATGCGGGCTGGTTGAGACCTTCTCCGACCACCAGCGCCTTGCCCGGCACTTTCAGATTAGACAGGATCCGGATCATTTCTTTGGTTTTCGGGGCCTCGATCGGGAGGGAATCCAGGACGATCAGGCTACCCTCGGACACCTTCGAGCTGAGGGCGCCGCGAATCGCCAGACGGCGGAGCTTCTTGGGCAGCCGCATTGAAAAATCCCGGGGCTGGGGTCCAAAAACCGTGCCGCCCCCCACCCATTGCGGCGCGCGAATGCTGCCTTGCCGGGCCCGGCCCGTCCCTTTTTGGCGCCATGGCTTGCGCCCGCCGCCGCGTACCAACGCTCGGTTCTTGGTGGCCCGGGTGCCTTGTCTGGCGTTGGCCAACTGAGCCACCACCGCCTGGTGAAGCACGGCCGGCTTGACGTCCACTCCGAACACTTTTTCCGATAACTCAAGTTCGCCGACCTGTTCTCCCGCCGCATTGTATACTGCAACTTTTGGCACTGGACTTTCCTCCTTTCCGGGTGTATTCACTTCACCGTTGCTTTGACCGCCGATTTCACGATCACATAGCTGTTCCGGGGGCCCGGTACCGCACCTTTTACAAGGAGCAGGTTGCGCTCGGGATCGGCTTGGATCACTTCAAGGTTTTGAACGGTCACCCGCTCTCCGCCCATTCGGCCGGGCAGGGTCTGGCCCTTAAACACCCGGTTGGGCGCAATGGAGCCCAGGGAACCTACGCCCCGGTGATATTTTGAGCCGTGGGCCATGGGTCCGCGTGCCTGATTGTGGCGCTTGATCGCGCCCGCGTAGCCTTTACCTTTGGAGATCCCGGTGACGTCCACCAGTTCCCCCGGAGCAAAAACGTCCGCCCGCAGTTCCTGTCCCACTTCATATTCCGCGATATCGACATTGCGGATCTCGCGAATATATTTCTTCGGAGTTGCCCCGGACTTGGCTGCGTGGCCAGTCTCCGGCCGGTTTGCCCGCCGGCCCTTTTTGTCGGCAAACCCCAACTGGATCGCCACATACCCGTCGGTTTCCACGGTTTTCTTTTGCAGGACAATGCATGGACCCGCTTCGATGACGGTGACCGGGACCACGCGTCCATCCTCCCGGAACACCTGGGTCATACCGAGTTTCCGTCCCAAGATACCTTTCATGATTCCACCTCCTCGACCTTGCGGAATTCGTCAGAGTTTGATCTCAATGTCCACGCCGGATGGGAGATCCAGTCGCATCAGCGCATCCACCGTCTGAGGCGTGGGGTTGACGATGTCGATCAGCCGTTTATGAGTCCGCATTTCGAACTGCTCCCGGGAGTCCTTGTACTTGTGGGGAGCCCGGAGAATGGTGATCACCGACCGCTCTGTGGGCAGCGGCACGGGTCCCGAAACTCCTGCGCCAGACCGTTTGGCCGTCTCGACGATCTTCTCCGCAGACTGATCGAGAATACGATGGTCAAAGGCTTTGAGGCGGATTCGAATCTTTTGCTTCGCCATATGAGTATCCCTCCTTTGTCGCCCAATCCTCTGGACCTACTCCGCAAAAATTCCCCGATTGGTGCCCATATGGCCTGGCACATCGGCAACCTTTTGCTTCATCGCAGCAAGTGCCCAACAGTCGAAATTATACTATAAGGCCTCCGTGAAACTCAACCGAAATCTTTCAGCCACAAAAGAGATAAAGAGGCGTCAACCCCCTTGAAACTGCTCATGGGTTGCGGACGGCAGGAAAAAGTCGGGCCCGAAGGCCCGACCGTTTCCGACCCGCCACTTATTGCAGGATCGCCGTTACGGCCCCAGCCCCTACCGTTCGGCCGCCTTCCCGAATGGCAAAGCGGGTTCCTTCCTCCAGGGCGATCTGGCTAATCAGTTCCACTTCCATCGTGACGTTATCCCCCGGCATAACCATCTCGGTGCCTTCGGGGAGTTTGACAACGCCGGTCACGTCCGTGGTCCGAAAATAGAACTGCGGGCGATACCCGTTAAAGAACGGGGTGTGCCGGCCGCCTTCCTCCTTGGTCAGGACATAGACCTGAGCCCGGAATTTGGTGTGAGGTTTGATGCTCCCGGGTTTCACCAACACCTGGCCGCGCTCCACCTCTTTGCGATCAACACCGCGCAGCAGAACGCCGATGTTATCGCCGGCCACCGCTTCATCAAGCAGTTTCCGGAACATCTCTACGCCGGTAACGACAGTTTTCTTCGGCTCTTCCCGCAGACCGACGATCTCGACCTCATCCCCGACTTTGACCTTCCCGCGCTCGACCCTGCCCGTGGCCACCGTTCCGCGGCCGGTGATCGTGAACACGTCTTCCACCGGCATCAGGAAGGGTTTATCGACTTCCCGCTCGGGGGTCGGAATGTATTCATCGACAGCATTCATGAGCTCTTCGATCTTATCCGCCCAGGGGCCGTTGGGATCTTCGAGCGCCTTGAGCGCAGAACCCCGAATCACCGGGACGTCATCGCCGGGGAACTCATATTCGTTGAGCAGATCCCGGACCTCCATTTCAACCAGTTCCAACAGCTCCTCGTCATCCACCATGTCGCATTTGTTCAGGAAGACGACGATGTAAGGCACGCCAACCTGTCGCGCCAAGAGGATGTGTTCCCGGGTCTGAGGCATCGGGCCATCCGCCGCCGACACCACCAGGATGGCACCGTCCATCTGAGCGGCTCCGGTGATCATGTTCTTCACATAGTCCGCGTGTCCCGGGCAGTCCACGTGGGCATAGTGCCGCTTCTCGGTCTCATACTCCACGTGAGCGGTATTGATGGTAATGCCGCGTTCCTTTTCCTCCGGGGCCTTGTCGATCTCATCGTACTTCGTGGCTTGGGCGCGCCCGTGTTTCGCCAACACGGCAGTGATCGCCGCGGTCAGCGTGGTCTTGCCGTGGTCGACGTGACCGATCGTCCCGATATTGACGTGGGGCTTGGTGCGCTCGTACTTTTGTTTCGCCATGGGTTTCAACTCCCTCTTGTGATAATCGTTTGGTGAAGCTCATTCGCCCTTAGATTTGGCGATGATCTCCTGGGCCACAGACTTGGGTACTTCCTCGTAGCTGTAAAACTCCATACTGTAAACGCCCCGGCCTTGAGTTCGGGAACGCAGGTTGGTCGCGTAGCCGAACATCTCCGCCAAGGGGACGTAACCACGAATCACTTGGGCACCGGCCCGGGTCTCCATCCCTTCGATGCGCCCCCGCCGGGAATTGATGTCGCCCATGATATCCCCCATATACTCCTCCGGCACAATGACCTCGACCTTCATGATCGGTTCGAGGAGATAGGGGTCTGCCTTGGCAGCGCCTGATTTCAGCGCCATGGAGCCTGCAATCTTGAAGGCCATCTCCGAAGAGTCGACATCGTGATAGGACCCATCCACCAATGTCGCCTTCATATCGATAAGCGGATACCCCGCGACCACGCCGTTTTGCATGGCCTCCTGGATCCCTTCATCCACAGCCGGAACGTATTCCTTGGGGACCACGCCGCCGACAATCTTGTTCTCGAACACGTAGCCCTGGCCGCGCTCAAGAGGTTCGAGTTCGAGCCACACGTGGCCGTACTGACCGCGTCCACCGGATTGACGGACGAACTTGCCTTCCACCTTGACTTTCTTCCGGATGGTTTCCTTATAAGCCACCTGGGGTTTACCCACGTTGGCCTCGACTTTGAACTCCCGCTGCAGGCGATCGACGATGATCTCCAAATGGAGTTCTCCCATGCCGGCAATAATCGTTTGCCCCGTCTCCTGGTCCGTCCAGGTCCGGAAGGTGGGGTCTTCTTCCGCCAGCTTTTGAAGGGCTAGCCCCATCTTATCTTGGTCTGCCTTGGTTTTCGGCTCAATGGCGACCCGAATGACCGGCTCAGGAAATTCCATCGATTCCAGGATCACGACATTCTTATCGTCGCAAAGAGTGTCCCCGGTAGATGTATCCTTCAAGCCAACGGCGGCCGCGATATCCCCCGCGTACACCGTGTCGATGTCCTCCCGGTGATTCGCGTGCATCCGAACGATGCGCCCGATCCGCTCCCGTTTGTTCTTTGTGGAGTTTAGGACATAGGACCCGGAACTTAGGGTCCCGGAGTACACCCGGAAGAACGCCAATTTGCCAACATAGGGGTCGGTCATGATCTTAAAGGCCAAGGCCGAAAAAGGTTCGTCATCCCCCGAATGGCGCTCCACTTCGTTCCCTTCTGAGTCCGTGCCACGAACCGGCGGAATATCCACCGGAGATGGCAGGAAGTCGACAATGGCGTCCAGCAACAACTGAACCCCTTTGTTCCGGTAGGAAGACCCGCACAGTACCGGAACGATCTTTCCGGAAATCGTTCCCGCCCTCAGAGCACCTTTGATTTCATCGACGGTGATCTCCTCACCCTCGAGATATTTCATCATCACATCTTCATCGACCTCAGCCACGGCTTCCAACAGGTTCTGGCGATATTCCTCGGCCCGGTCTTTGTATTCCGCCGGGATCTCCCGGGCTTCACTGCGGGTACCGAGATCATCGAGGTAGTAATACGCCTGCATGCCGACGAGGTCAATCATCCCTTCAAAGGTATCCTCCGCCCCAATGGGGAGTTGAATAGGGACAGCATTGGCTCCCAGCCGTTCCTTCATCTGACTCACGGCACGATAGAAATCCGCGCCGATGATGTCCATCTTGTTCACATACGCGATACGCGGAACATGGTACTTGTCTGCTTGGCGCCACACCGTCTCAGACTGGGGTTCAACGCCGCCTTTGGCGCAAAATACGCCAACAGCGCCGTCGAGTACCCGGAGCGAGCGTTCCACCTCGACGGTAAAGTCCACGTGTCCGGGCGTGTCGATAATGTTAATGCGGTGACCCTTCCACTGGCACGTCGTAGCCGCGGACGTAATGGTGATCCCCCGCTCCTGCTCCTGGACCATCCAGTCCATGGTGGCAGCTCCTTCATGGACCTCACCGATCTTGTGCACCCGGCCGGTGTAAAACAGAATCCGCTCCGTGGTCGTGGTTTTTCCCGCGTCAATGTGGGCCATGATACCGATGTTCCGCGTTTTCTCCAGCGGGAATTCCCTGGCCATCCCATGTCCCCCTTTCTTTACAGATTCACGCCGGCTCCACCGGTTATCAAACTGATCACCCTTGACATCACCCGAAGGCTATGGGGTAACCCCGAATCACCATCGGTAATGTGCAAAAGCTTTGTTCGCCTCCGCCATCCGGTGGGTGTCGTCCTTTTTCTTCACCGCGCCACCAGCCCCGTTGGCCGCATCGAGAATCTCATTGGCGAGTCGCTCTTGCATCGACTTTTCGTTGCGTTCCCGCGCGTAATTCACCAACCACCGCAGGCTCAAGGTCACCCGCCGCTCCGGGCGGACCTCGACGGGAACTTGGTAGTTCGCCCCTCCGACCCTTCGAGCTTTAACCTCCAAGACGGGCATTGTGTTTTTCACCGCCTGTTCGAACACTTCCAGCGGATCCCGGCCCGTCCGTTCCCGGACCAGGTCAAAGGCGCCGTAGACGATCCGTTCCGCCAGACCCCTTTTGCCGTCCATCATGACTTTATTGATGAGGCGGGTTACGAGCTTGCTATCGTATATCGGGTCCGGCATGACATCCCTCTGGGGCACCGGTCCTTTTCTCGGCATATTGATCCCTCCTTCCCGCCTTCATACGCTCATCACTTTTGCTTTGGCCGTTTCGCACCGTACTTGGACCGTCCTTGCATCCGATCTTTCACGCCGGCTGCATCCAACGTTCCCCGCACGATATGGTACCGCACACCCGGGAGATCTTTGACCCGGCCACCCCGGACGAGAACGACCGAGTGTTCTTGAAGGTTGTGACCAACCCCGGGAATATAGGCTGTCACTTCAATCCCGTTTGTCAAGCGAACCCGGGCGTACTTTCGCAGCGCCGAATTCGGCTTTTTCGGCGTCATCGTGCCGACACGGGTGCATACGCCGCGTTTCTGAGGAGAAGGAAGATCCGTCTCCTCCTTTGTGAAGGTATTGTATCCCTTCAACAACGCGGGTGCAGTGGACTTTTTCTCCACCATCTTGCGCCCTTGGCGCACCAATTGATTAATGGTCGGCATGCCGACACCTCCTTCCCGCATTCACGATCCATCGGTCAGCCCCGCGCCCGGCGGGAGATCCTCAGCAAGGCCCCGCCGGGCCCGCCTGGCCGCCGCCCCATGATCAGGAAGAGACCTTCAAGTCGAGTTCTCTTCGATGATCGCCGCGGCGGCCGCACCCACGTCAATTCCACAGGCTTTGCCAAGTTGTTTCATGGAATCGACCCATACGAGGCTCACTTGCTTTTGCTCACACAACGCCACCACGCGCGCCACCACATGCCGGTCGGCGTCCTTTGCCACGTAAACCTCAACGGGACTCTTCTCCTGTAAAGCTTTGAGAGTTTGATTGGTGCCGATGACGATCCGTTTGGCGCGCTTTAATCGGTCATAAGGCATCCAACCGCCTCCTCAGACACCGGCCGTGGACACACTCAGATATATTAGCACCCGGCGTCAAGCGGTGTCAACTTGTGAATCCCGTTTATTCCGTGACGGTTTCTGCCTCGACGCCCTCTTCCCAGCCGGGGTTTTCTTCATCTTCCACCGCCGGCTCCGGCAGTGCCTCCTCCTCCAATGTCAAGCCCCGGTAGCGCGCCATTCCCGTCCCCGCTGGGACCAACTTCCCGATGATCACGTTTTCCTTCAACCCAAGCAGCCGGTCAACCTTTCCTTTGATCGCCGCATCGGTGAGGACCCGGGTCGTCTCTTGGAATGACGCCGCCGACAAGAAGGAATCGGTCTCCAGAGAAGCCTTGGTGATCCCGAGGAGAGCCGGGCGGGCAATCGCCGGTTCGAGACCGCTGGCAAACGCCTGGCGGTTCGCTTCCTCGTAATCCCGGAGATCAACGTAAGTCCCCGGAAGCAGATCGGTATCCCCGCTATCCACAATTCGAACCTTGCGCAGCATCTGGCGAATCATAACCTCGACATGCTTGTCATTGATGTCTACCCCCTGAAGCCGGTAGACGCGCTGGACTTCCCGGAGAAGGTAATTCTGGACCCCCTTCAGTCCTTTGACCCGGAGCATATCCTTGGGATCGACGGACCCTTCGATCAACTCGTCCCCGGCCTCCACCGTTTGACCCACGGTCACCCGGATCCGGGACCCATAGGGTACCGCGTACACCTTCGTTTCCTTTTCGCCCGCGATCTCGATCTCCCGTTTGTCTTTGCCGTCCCGGATGTCGGCCACGGTCCCATCAATCTCGGTGATCACCGCCTGGCCCCGGGGATTCCTCGCTTCAAAAAGCTCTTGTACGCGAGGTAGACCTTGCGTGATATCGTCCCCGGCCACGCCACCGGTGTGGAACGTCCGCATGGTCAACTGGGTGCCCGGCTCCCCGATGGACTGAGCGGCGATGATGCCCACCGCCTCGCCGATCTCCACCATCTTGCCCGTGGCGAGATTCCGGCCGTAACACCGCACACACACCCCATGTTTCGTGCGGCAGGTCAAGACCGTCCGAATGACGACCTTCCGGATGCCCGCTTCAACGATGGCCCGCGCTTTGTCTTCATCAATCAACTCGTTGCGATGGACGATGATCTCGCCGGTCTCCGGGTGATGGACATTCTGAAACGCCACTCGCCCATTGATCCGATCGAACAGGTCTTCGATAACTTCCCGACCATCCCGAATCTCATCCACTTCAAACCCCTTGTCGGTGCCGCAGTCTTCCTCTCGAACGATGACATCTTGGGCGACATCCACCAGGCGCCGGGTCAAGTACCCCGAGTCTGCCGTCCGCAGGGCTGTGTCCGCGAGACCTTTCCGCGCTCCGTGAGTAGAAATAAAATACTCCAACACCGTAAGGCCTTCCCGGAAGTTCGATTTAATCGGCAACTCGATGATCCGCCCCGAAGGATTGGCCATCAGCCCGCGCATCCCGGCCAATTGCGTGATCTGGGACACGTTACCTCGTGCACCGGAGTTGGCCATCATATAGATCGGGTTAAAGCGATCCAAGGAGCGCATCAAGACGTCGGTCAGATCGTCTTTCGCCCTCCCCCAGATGGAGATCACCCGTCCGTACCGTTCATCCTCGGTGATCAAGCCCCGGCGGTACTGATTCTGGACCACCTGCACGTTCTTTTCAGCCTCGGCGAGAATCTCTTCCTTCTCCTTGGGAACGGTGATGTCCGCCACGGAGATGGTAATACCCGCCTTGGTGGAATAATGAAATCCGAGTTTCTTGATGCGGTCCAGGATCACGGCGGTCTCCGTGGTCCCGTATCTTCGGAAACAATCGGCGATGATCGAACCGAGATAGCCCTTTACAACAGCTTGGGAATCGGCCACATTCAAGTCGCGAATTCGGGCCGGCAAATCCGCGCCTTTTTCGAAAATAAAGTAGCGATCCGGAGTCCCCTTGAGCAGATTTTCCTTACTCCCGGTATTGATGTACGGAAAATCCGCCGGGAAAATCTCATTAAAGATCAGCTTCCCCACCGTCGTAATCAACAGGGCGTCCTGTTGAGCCGCGGTAAATGACGTCTTGTTGAGAGAAGCGGCCGGCAGGGCAATGCGGCTGTGCAATCCAACGATGCCCCGCTCATAGGCAGCGATCGCCTCATTGGGATCGGCGAAAATCCGCCCTTCGCCTTTCCCGCCCTCCTTTTCAATGGTCAGGTAATAACTTCCCAGAACCATATCCTGGGTTGGCGTGACCACTGGCTTCCCGTCTTTCGGGTTTAAAATGTTATGGGCCGCCAACATCAGAATTCTCGCCTCGGCCTGGGCTTCCGCCGAAAGCGGCACGTGGACAGCCATCTGGTCCCCGTCAAAGTCGGCGTTGTACGCGGTGCACACCAGCGGGTGGAGCTTGATGGCCCGCCCCTCCACCAATACGGGTTCAAAGGCTTGAATGCCCAGGCGATGCAAGGTGGGCGCGCGGTTCAACAGGACGGGATGCTCCCGGATTACGTCCTCCAACACATCCCACACCTCGGGAGAGACGCGCTCCACTTTCCGTTTCGCACTCTTAATGTTGTGGGCCAGCCCCTGACTCACCAGTTCTTTCATCACAAAAGGTTTGAACAGCTCCAGGGCCATCTCCTTGGGAAGACCGCATTGGTACATCTTCAACTCTGGGCCCACTACGATCACCGAGCGTCCGGAATAATCGACGCGCTTGCCGAGGAGATTCTGCCGGAACCTCCCTTGCTTCCCTTTCAGCATATGGGAGAGGGATTTCAGCGGTCGATTCCCCGGCCCTGTCACCGGCCGACCCCGGCGCCCATTGTCGATGAGGGCGTCCACCGCTTCCTGAAGCATCCGTTTTTCGTTTTGAACGATAATGTCTGGAGCCCCCAGGTCCAGCAGCCGCTTGAGCCGGTTGTTCCGGTTGATCACCCGCCGGTACAGATCGTTCAAATCGGACGTTGCAAATCTGCCCCCGTCCAGTTGCACCATTGGGCGCAACTCCGGCGGAATGACCGGCAGCACGTCGAGGATCATCCACTCCGGGCGATTGCCGGACTGGCGGAAGGCCTCCACCACCTCCAGGCGCTTGATGGCCCGGTTCCGGCGCTGACCTTGGGCGGTGCGGAGCTCTTCTTTGAGCTGCTCCGCTTCTTTGTCTAAATCGATCTCTTGGAGAAGCTTTTTGATCGCTTCTGCACCCATCCCCGCCTCAAAGGCATACCCGTATTTCTCCCGGTAGCTGCGGTACTCCTTTTCCGAAAGAAGTTGTTTTTTCTCAAGAGGCGTGTCTCCAGGATCGGTCACGACATAGGAGGCGAAATAAATGACCTCCTCCAGGGCCCTGGGGGACATATCCAACACCAAGCCCATCCGGCTGGGGATCCCCTTGAAATACCAAATATGCGAAACCGGCGCCGCCAGCTCGATATGTCCCATCCGCTCCCGCCGGACTTTCGCCCGGGTGACTTCCACGCCGCAGCGGTCGCAAACCACCCCTTTGTATCGAACCCGTTTGTATTTGCCACAGTGGCACTCCCAATCCCGGGTCGGCCCGAAAATCTTCTCGCAAAAGAGACCCTCTTTTTCCGGTTTCAGGGTGCGGTAATTGATCGTCTCGGGTTTTTTGACTTCACCGTGCGACCACGAGCGAATCTTTTCCGGCGATGCCAGGCCGATCTTCATGAACTCGAAGTTGTTGACGTCCAACAAGGAGCGTTCCTCCCTTTTCCCTGGGCTTCTCCCTCAATCCTCACCGATTTCGCGGGCTTCGAGATTCAGGTGAAGTTTATCTTCTTCGTCATCGTCAGACTCCCGCATGATGATCTCCTGTTCGTCTTCGGAGAGGATTTTGACGTCCATCGCAAGGCTTTGCAGTTCCTTGATCAACACTTTAAACGACTCCGGAACCCCGGGCTCCGGCACGTTCTCGCCTTTGACGATCGCCTCGTACGTCTTGACGCGCCCCACGACGTCGTCCGACTTCACTGTGAGAATCTCCTGCAGCGTATAAGCCGCTCCATAGGCCTCCAGAGCCCAGACCTCCATCTCTCCGAATCGCTGGCCGCCAAACTGCGCCTTGCCCCCCAGAGGCTGTTGGGTAACCAAGGAGTATGGGCCCGTGGATCGGGCGTGGATCTTGTCATCCACCAGGTGGTGAAGTTTCAACATGTAGACGTACCCGACTGTCACCCGGTTGTCGAAGGGCTCCCCGGTGCGGCCATCATATAGGACAGTCTTCCCATCCCGGTCGAGGCCGGCCTCTTCTAACGCATCAAAAATGTCGTGCTCTGTGGCGCCATCGAACACCGGGGTGGCCATGCGCAGCCCCGTGGCTTTTGCGACCATGCCCAAATGGGTTTCCAGTACCTGTCCGATGTTCATGCGGGAAGGCACCCCGAGTGGATTCAAGACGATTTCTACCGGCGTCCCGTCCGGCAAGAAGGGCATGTCTTCCTCCGGGAGGATTCGGGCGATCACGCCTTTATTGCCATGACGTCCCGCCATCTTGTCCCCTTCGGAAATCTTTCGCTTTTGAGCGATGTACACCCGGACCAACTGGTTGACCCCCGGGGGCAGTTCATCCCCGTTTTCCCGGGTGAACACCTTCACGTCTACGACAATCCCGGCCCCGCCGTGGGGAACCCGAAGGGAAGTGTCCCGGACTTCCCGGGCCTTCTCCCCGAAAATGGCGTGAAGCAACCGCTCTTCGGCGGTCAGTTCCGTCATGCCCTTCGGCGTGACTTTGCCGACCAGGATATCCCCGGCGTAGATCTCCGCCCCAACCCGGATGATCCCCCGATCATCCAGGTGCCGCAGGGCATCTTCCCCGACATTCGGAATATCCCGGGTGATCTCCTCGGGTCCCAGCTTGGTGTCCCGGGCTTCAGCCTCGTATTCCTCGATATGAATCGACGTGTAGACATCCTCCTTGACCAACTTCTCGCTGAGAAGGATGGCATCCTCGTAGTTGTACCCCTCCCAGGTCATAAAGGCCACCAGCACGTTCCTGCCAAGGGCGAGCTCTCCTTGGTCAGTCGCCGGGCCGTCGGCGATGATGTCGCCGGCTTGCACCTTCTCGCCTTTGCGGACAATCGGGCGCTGATTGATACAGGTCCCCTGATTGGAACGCCGAAACTTCAGCAGTTTATATTTGTCCAGGTCTCCGGACACGACTTGGCCATCGACTTCCTCCTGCACCCGGATCCAAATCTCATCAGCGGTCACCCGCTCCACCACACCGGCCCGTTTCGCAACGGTGCATACCCCGGAATCCTTGGCCGCCTTATACTCCATTCCTGTACCTACAAAAGGAGATTCGGTGACAAGCAAGGGCACTGCCTGTCGCTGCATGTTCGATCCCATCAACGCGCGGTTGGCGTCATCATTTTCCAAGAATGGAATCAACGCCGTGGCCACGGAAACCACCTGTTTAGGAGACACGTCCATGTAATCGATTCTGGACCGGGGAAACATGCCGATCTCTTCTTTGTATCGGGCGATGACCTGTTCTTGGGCGAACCTTCCATCTTCGTCCAGTTCCGCATTGGCCTGGGCAATCACATAATTGTCCTCCTCGTCCGCCGTCAGGTAATGGATCTCATCGGTTACCACACCCGTTTCCGGGTCCACCCGGCGGTACGGCGTTTCGATAAACCCGTATTCGTTAATCCGGGCGTAGGAGGAGAGGGAATTGATCAAGCCAATGTTCGGCCCTTCGGGCGTTTCAATCGGACACATCCGCCCATAGTGAGAATGGTGAACGTCCCGTACTTCAAACCCCGCCCGTTCTCGGGTCAAGCCCCCAGGCCCCAGAGCTGATAAACGGCGTTTATGTGTCAATTCCGCCAGTGGATTGGTTTGGTCCATAAATTGGGATAACTGGCTGGAACCGAAAAACTCCTTGATGGCAGCAATCACCGGCCGGATGTTGATGAGCGCTTGGGGCGTGATGGCGTTGGCATCCTGGATGGACATACGCTCCCGGACCACTCGCTCCATACGGGACAGGCCAATCCGGAACTGGTTTTGCAGCAGTTCCCCCACCGACCGAAGACGACGATTCCCCAAGTGGTCGATATCGTCAATATCTCCCACCCCGTGAAGAAGGTTGAGAAAATAGTTGACCGATGCAATGATATCGGCCGGCACGATGTATTTCACCGACTTATCCACCATGCCATTGCCAATGACCTTGATGACCTGGCCTTCTACAAGCGGGCTGAATATCCGTACCTCTTGAAGGCGAATCACATCGTCCTCCACCACCCCGGAGGATTTGCGATACTCCTTCATATTCATGCCGGCCTCCAGGGCCGGAACCACTTTGTCCAGCAAGCGCCGGTCCAGAACCCGCCCCGCTTCAGCCACAACTTCCCCGGTTCGGGGGTCCACCAGATCCTCGGCCAGACGCTGATTTAACAGGCGATTCTTCAGATGAAGCTTTTTATTGATCTTGTATCGGCCGACATTCGCCAAGTCGTACCGTTTCGGATCGAAAAACCGGGACGTCAACAGCGCCCGGGCATTCTCCAAAGTCGGCGGCTCGCCAGGCCGGAGCCGGTCGTAAATCTCCAGCAGCGCCTTCTCCACGCTGTCGGTGTTATCCTTTTCCAGGGTGTTGCGCAAGTACTCATCTTCTCCGAAAAGATGTAGAATGTCGGCATCAGTGGAGAAACCCAGCGCTCTCAGGAGCACTGTCACCGGGATCTTCCTCGTGCGATCGATTCGAGCGTAGATCACGTCCTTCGTGTCAGTCTCGAGCTCCAACCAAGCGCCTCGATTGGGAATGACCGTAGCCCCATAGGTGCGTTTTCCATTCTTATCCGCCTTGGCGTTAAAATACACGCTGGGCGAACGCACCAGCTGGCTGACAATCACCCGTTCAGCACCATTGATGATGAACGTTCCGGTCTCGGTCATGAGAGGAAAATCCCCCATGAACACTTCTTGTTCTTTGACCTCGCCGGTCTCCCGATTGATCAGCCGAACTTTGACGCGCAGGGGCGCCGCATAGGTTACATCTCGTTCCTTGGACTCTTCGACCGAATACTTTGGTTCTCCCAGGGTGTAGTCTACAAACTCCAACACCAAGTTCCCCGTGAAATCGGTGATCGGTGAAATGTCTTGAAACATCTCCCGGAGTCCTTCTTCGAGGAACCATCGGTAAGAATTCTGTTGAATCTCAATGAGATTCGGCAATGGGAGAACCTCATGAATCCGCGCGAAGGACCACCGTTTGCGACGACCATAGTCGACGAGCTGCCCGCGCAATGCTGTCACCCCTCACACCTTGTCGTGGATGGCTGCCCCTTGTCGACCTCAGATTGCCCCATAAACAAAAAATGGGTCGTATTCACAGGTGAGTCAGCCCATCTGTCGTCCCGCCACACTGCTGCTATTATGCTATAGGGATTTCCAATTCCTGACGCAAATATGCGCAAACAACACAGTACATCTTAGTCCGCATTGTATAAAGATATCACAGACCAACAACGGGGTCAAGAGCTCGATTCGGGCGATTGGGGCAGATTCACGGGTTCCATACACCGATACACGTGAAACCCGCCGCTGCGGGCCACGTCCGAAACCTCCCGAAAATGCCGAGCCAATTCCCGCTTCAAGCTATCCGCCCCTTGCTTCTTCTGGACGACCACCCACACCTGACCTTTGTCGGCCAGGTGGCCGGCGGCTTCCGACAACAGTCGGTACACCTGCTCTTTGCCGGCTCGGATGGGAGGATTGCAATACACGCGGTCAAACCGCCGATCCCCGAGGACCGCGAATCCGTCACTGACGTACACCTCAACCCGCCCGAGCCGGAGTCGCCGGGCGTTTTCCTTGGCCAACTCCACCGCCCGTTCGTTGATGTCCACCATGGTGACTTGGACCCCGGGTTGAAGCAAGGCCGCGGCAATCCCAATGGGTCCGTAGCCGCAGCCCAAATCCAGAACCTGGCCACGCTCGGGCACGTCCATCGATTCAATGAGTAGCCGGGTTCCATAATCCACTCGATGACGGGAAAATACCCCCGTATCAGTCATCAGCATCACATCCAAGCCCCGCACTCGCAGGGCCACAGCCCGGCGCTCGGAAGGCGCCCCAGGCTGTGAGACAAAATACTGATCCGCCACGCCCATCCCCTCGCCAACCATTCTAAAAGCAAAATCCTGCCCGAAGAGTGCTGACCCGGGCAGGATATGCTCGAAACCCTTTGTTACTTGATCTCGACGGACGCGCCTGCATCTTCCAGTTTCTTCTTGACGGTCTCGGCCTCTTCCTTCGAAACCTTCTCCTTCACTGGCTTCGGCGCATTGTCCACCAGCTCTTTCGCCTCTTTGAGACCCAGTCCAGTGATCTCCCGCACCACTTTGATCACATTGATCTTCGAGCCCCCGGGTGCGGTGAGGATCACATCGAATTCGGTCTGCTCTTCCACGGCCTCCGCCGCACCCCCGGCCGCTCCGCCCATCACAGCCACCGGGGCCGCCGCGGTCACGCCGAACTCCTCCTCGATCGCTTTGACCAAATCATTCAGCTCGAGCACGGACATGCCCTTGATCGCCGCGATAATGTCCTCTTTCGTCATTCCAATCCCCCTCCTGAATTCCTGGTTATCAGGCCTCGGAAGCCGCAGCTCCACCCGTTTCTTTCTGCTCAGCGATCTGCTTCACAGCATACGCCAAATTGCGCATCGGCGCCTGCATGACGCTCAGCAGCATCGACAACAGACCCTCCCGGGGAGGCAGTTTTGCCAAGGCATCCACCCCTGCGGCATCCACCGCTTTCCCCTCGATAAGTCCGCCCTTGATCTCCAAAGCCTTGTGATCTTTGGCAAACTCGCTGAGAATCTTCGCAGGCACGACCACATCGTCAAAACCGAAGGCGATGGCCGTAGGACCCGTCAAATGCTGATCCAAATCCTGAACTTGAACAGCTGCGGTGGCTCGGCGGGTCAACGTATTCTTCACGACTTTAAACTCCACGCCCGCTTCCCGCAACCGCTTGCGCAGCTCTGTCATCTCGGCGACATTCAACCCCCGATAATCGGTGATGATCGCCGCCCGAGCATCCCGCAATTTCGCAGTAATCTCCTCAACCGCCTGGACTTTCTCCGGCCGTACGGCCACTGCCCGCACCTCCTCGCTTCCCACACCGCCTCGCCGCCAAGGCATGAAAAAAGCCTCCGCAGACGGAGGCGACACATGGCATTCCCGGGACTTCCTTTCGGATGCCCGTTCCACATGATTCAGCCTCGGCAGGATGATTAAGTGCCTTCTGCACCCCTGCTGTCTACGGCGCAGCGGTATGTGGTTTTTCATCTAGCCTCAGGATACAACAGCCACCGCCTTGGTCGGATTGACCCTCACCCCAGGGCCCATCGTCGAACTGACGGCCACGCTACGGATGTATTGCCCTTTGGCCGCCGAGGGCTTTGCCTTCTGTAAGGCATCCATCAGCGCGTGGAAATTCTCGACGAGGTGCGCCGTCTCAAAGGAAACTTTTCCAATCGGCGCATGAATATTCCCCGCCTTGTCCACGCGGTACTCAATCTTCCCGGCCTTGATCTCCTGGACTGCCCGTTCAACGTCGAAGGTCACCGTACCCGTCTTCGGATTGGGCATCATCCCCTTCGGTCCGAGGATACGGCCCAGACGGCCCACCGCCCCCATCATATCCGGAGTCGCCACCGCCACATCAAAATCAAGCCATCCCTGTTGGATACGGGCAATCAGTTCATCATCCCCGACGATGTCCGCACCGGCGGCCTCGGCTTCTTTCGCTTTCTCACCTTTGGCGAACACCAGCACACGAACCGTTTTCCCCGTACCGTGGGGTAACACCACCGCGCCCCGAACCTGCTGATCCGCTTTCTTCGGATCGACGCCCAGGCGCACCGCGACCTCCACTGTTTCATCGAACTTGGCTTTCGCCAGTTGTTTCACCAAGGCCAATGCCTCTTCGGGATCATAGAGGCGATCCCGGTCGACAGACTTTACCGCTTCCTCATACCGTTTTCCCGTATGGGCCATGTGTCTACCTCCTTCGTGGTCCCTTCGGCGCGAACCTCCCACGATAACCCGTCAATCTTCGACGGTAATGCCCATGCTTCGGGCCGTGCCCTCGATCATGCGCATCGCGGCCTCCACCGAGGCCGCGTTGAGATCCTGCATCTTCATCTCTGCAATCTCGCGCACCTTGGCCCGCTTGACAACAGCCACTTTCTTTTTATTCGGCTCTCCGGACCCGCGTTCGACACCGGCCGCCTTCTTCAACAAATCGGATGCCGGCGGAGTCTTGGTTTCGAACGTGAAGGACCGATCTTCAAACACGCTGATGACCACGGGAATAATCATTCCCGCTTGGTCCGCTGTGCGGGCGTTGAACTCTTTGCAAAAGCCCATGATATTCACACCCGCCTGTCCAAGAGCAGGACCCACAGGCGGCGCAGGTGTCGCCTTTCCGGCTGGAATCTGCAGTTTGACCACTTTGATGATCTTTTTCGCCAACGACTTTCACCTCCTTCACCCGACGGAGGATCTTTGCCAAAGCGTCCTCACACCACTAAATCTTTTCCACCTGTGAAAACTCCAACTCCAACGGCGTGTCCCGTCCGAACATGGAGACAAGCACCCGAACCTTTTGCTTCTCAGGATACACCTCCTCGATGCTCCCGACGAAGTCAGCAAAAGGCCCCTCCACTACCCTGACCGCATCCCGGACGTGAAGATCAACCCGTTCCTTCGGTTCATCCATTCCCATCTGTTTCAAGATCGCCCGAACCTCGGCGGGGTGAAGAGGAATCGGTTTGGAGCCGGCTCCTGTGGAACCCACAAACCCGGTGACTCCGGGGGTGTTTCTCACCACATACCACGAGTCATCCGTCATGATCATCTCCACGAGCACGTAGCCGGGAAACACTTTCTTCATGACCGCCCGTTTCTTGCCGTTCTTCGTTTCGATCTCTTCCTCGGTCGGCACCAAAACGCGAAAAATCTTATCCTCCATGTTCATGGACAGGACGCGCTTTTCCAAGTTCGTTTTCACTTTGTTCTCGAACCCGGAATAGGTGTGAACGACATACCACCGCTTTTCCAGTTGTTCCATCGGAATCCCGGGCGTATAACGCCCACCCTCCCCTGCGGTTGTAGTCCTACCTCGTCCCCAGGCCAATGGCGTTGAGGAACAAGGAGAAAAGAAGATCGAAAAGATAGATCAGAACGGCAATGACGATCACCGTGGTGATCACGACAATGGTATAGCTAACCAGTTCCTTCCGATTCGGCCAGCGCACCCGTTTGAGTTCGCCGATCACGTCCCGAAAATACCCCACAACCCGGGACGAGCCATTGCGCACCGCTTCTACAAATCCCATAGTTCCCCTCGCCGCCGGACTACCGAGTCTCCCGGTGCAGGGTATGCTGATTGCACCAGCGGCAGAACTTCCTGCGCTCGAGCCGGTCCGGATTGTTCTTCTTGTTCTTGCGCGATACGTAATTGCGATGTTTACATTCCGTACACGCAAGGATGATATTGACGCGCAACCGTGACACCTCCAGGAAATGGCCCGATGATCCAGCCGGATACCCCAACTACACTATCACAGCCAGACTTTGGTGTCAACCCTGCTGGCGCTTTCCCCGGACGCCCGGTCCCGGTGCTACCACACGAGCCACTCCGCCCGGCTCCACTCCGACCGGAATTCCCCGGTGCATCAGGAAGCACTGCTTCCCACGTTGCGCACCTCGAGATACCGCTCCAGTTTGCGCTTGACTCGCTGAAGGGCATTATCGATGGATTTCACGTGGCGTTTGAGGTCCACCGCAATCTCCTGGTACGACCGTCCGTCCAGGTACAGCATAAGCACTTGTTGTTCCAGATCGCTGAGGATTTCCCCCATCTTTACTTCAATGTCGTCAAATTCTTCTTGATTGATGATCAATTCTTCGGGGTCAGCCACTCGCGTGCCACACAGCACATCCAGTAGCGTTCGATCAGATTCCTCATCGTAAATGGGCTTGTCCAACGAAATGTAGGAGTTGAGCGGAATGTGTTTCTGGCGGGTGGCCGTTTTTATGGCCGTAATGATCTGACGTGTGATACACAATTCGGCGAAGGCGCGGAATGAAACCAGCTTATCGTTGCGAAAATCCCGGATCGACTTATACAGGCCGATCATTCCCTCTTGTACGATGTCCTCCCGGTCCGCACCGATCAGAAAATACGAGCGCGCCTTGGCACGCACAAAGTTCTTGTAGCGATGAATCAGGTACTCCAGGGCCTCTTCGTCCCCGTCCCGAACTCGATCGACTAAATCCTCATCGGAGAGTGATTGGAACTGAAGGCCTTTTGACAACACCGCTTCGAATTGGTGGGCCAATGCACATCCCTCCGACCAAGGTTGAAGCTGAGGTTCTTCTATTATACCGGAGGGAGTCTAGTACGGTCAATGAAAGAAAAGGCTAGGATCTGCGCCAACGTTCGAATATTTTCGCAATGTCGTCCCGAACGCGCTCTCTCATAGGCGCCCTCCCCGATTCCTGGGTCCGCACCCGATGGGAGATGTCTGCGCGTATTTTGAACAATTCGTCGAGGAATTCCCTGGAGGAAATGCGCAACCCGCCCCATCCGAAAGAGAGGGATTGTTCCAATTCATCCGATGTCACGACAAAGATCCGCGCATTCCGGTTTCCCACCCTCTCCCGAACCACTCGCTCAATCCATTGATCCGCCGTTTGATCGTCATTCGTAAAATACACCTCGATGCCATTCACGCGGTCCGGTCCGCGGCGCTCCGGGGCGCATCGCCCGTCGAACACGGCGATCACCGTCCTCCCGGTGTACGCTCCATACTCCCCCAACCACTGGAGTAATCTCGCCCGGGCCTCCTCCATGCTTTCCGCCTTCAAAGCCGCCAGCTCCGGGGACGCCCCGATGACGTTGTACCCATCGACAATAACGACCTCTTCCATAGTCCACACCCACCATCAAGGTGCGGACCGTTGCCGAATCGCCTCATACAGGAGCACCCCGGCCGCCACCCCGGCATTCAAAGAATTAACCCGTCCCGCCATGGGAATATGCACCACTTCATCACACCGTTCCCGTACCAGCCGACCCAACCCCTTCCCCTCTCCGCCGATGACCAAGGCCGTTGGACCCCGATAATCCGCATCGGTAAAGTCGCAGTCACCCTCGGTATCGGCCCCTATTACCCGATACCCCGACCTTTTCAACGTCAAAATGGTTTGGCCGAGATTGCCCACCCGGATCACCGGAACGAACTCCGCCGCACCTGCGGAAGCCTTTACCACCGTCTCGTTCACTGCGGCGGCCCGCCGCTTCGGAACCACCACCCCGTCCACCGCACAAGCCTCCGCGGTACGAAGGATTGAACCGAGGTTATGCGGATCTTCGATCCCGTCCAGGAGCACAAACAGACCGGGCCGTTGGTGCAACTCCGCAGCACGCAAACACTCGTCCAGGTCAGCATATGCGAAGGGAGCCACGTCCGCCATCACGCCTTGGTGGTTCATACCGCTCGCCCATTCGTCCAACCGGTTCCTGGGCACCCGGGTGATCACGATCCCCGCTTCCTTGGCCCTGGCTGTGATCTCCGCCATACTTCCACCTTCCGCCCCCTCGGCAATAAACAGCCGATTCACCGGCCGCCCCGCCCGAAGCAACTCCAAAACAGGCTGCCTTCCGATCACTCTCCGACTTTGGGATTCACCCCGCACCTGCCGACGGAACCCGCCCGCATTGCGGGCCGCCCCTTTCTCTCGCCCTTTCATGTCACGATCCCCTCCGCCGCCACCGCACCCCATAGGGGGTGTCTTCCAATACAATGCCCATCTCCGATAACTGGTCTCGGATGCGATCGGCAGCGGCCCAATCCCGTTTTTTGCGCGCTTCGGCCCGCTGGGCAATCAGAGCTTCGATCTTCTCACGTTCTGTTTCTGATTCTTTCTGCCCATCAGCGATCAAACCCATGAATCGGGCGTGATAGGAAAGCCAACCCTGCCAGGCCTTCGCCCGGGTGACATCCTGCTCGCGAATCGCCCGGTTTGCCAGTCCCACACCTTCATACAGCGCTCCCAACGCTTCAGCCGTATTAAAATCGTCGTCCATGGCCTCCGTCCATTTTTCGTGAATTCTCCGCACCTCATCGACCTCAAGCCCAGGTACGTGCCCCGATCCTTCAGTGCCCACCCCCGTTAAAGACGAGTCCGGCCCCAACCAATCTCCCAAATCCCGAAGCGATGACTCGATCCGCTCGAGACCCCGGTCGGCTTGCTCCAACAACTCCAAGGAGAAATTTAACGGATGACGATAATGGGCCGACAACAGGTACAATCGGATCGCCTCAGGCCGCACCCGCTTGCGGAGCTCCCGGACGGTCACCACGTTGCCAAGGGATTTGGACATCTTGACCTGGTTCCATTGAAGATATCCATTGTGCATCCAATAGCGTGCGAAAGGACGCCCGGTGACGCATTCCGACTGCGCAATCTCGTTTTCGTGGTGGGGAAAAATCAAGTCCTGGCCGCCTGCGTGAATGTCCAAGGTATCTCCGAGATACGTCCGGCTCATGGCCGAACACTCGATATGCCAGCCCGGTCGTCCCTTCCCCCAGGGGCTGTCCCAGGCCACCTCCCCGGGCTTGCTCCCTTTCCACAGCGCAAAATCCAAAGGATGGCGTTTCCGCTCGTCAACCTCTACCCGGGCCCCGGCCATCAAAGCCGCGGGGTCTTGGCCGGACAATTTTCCATAATCCGGATCCCGGTTCGTGTCGAAGTACACATCCTCGTGGATTCGATAGGCAAATCCTTTGTCTAGCAAAGACTGGATCATATCGATGATTTCGGCCATATGCAGCGTCACCCGCGGTTGCACATCGGCCGGCTCAATGCCTAAAGCGGCGGCGTCTTCAAAATATGCCTGGATGTATTTTTCAGCCAGGTCTTGGACGGCCATGTGTTCTTCCGCCGCCCTCCGGATGATCTTGTCATCAACGTCTGTGAAATTCTGTACATACGTCACGCGATAGCCCCGATACCTGAGATATCGCCGAACCAAATCGAAAACCACAAAAGCCCTGGCGTTGCCGATATGAAAATGATCGTACACCGTCGGACCGCAGCAGTACATTTTGACCACACCGGGTTCCTGGGGTTCAAACACTTCCTTTCGTTTTGTTAATGTATTGAACACGCGGATCGGCATCCACGACTTCCCCCTTGAGTTCCATGATCTCACGCCGCAATTCGTTAATCTGTTGCTGCATCGAGCGCAATAAGTCGGCCACCGGATCCGGCAGATTGGCGTGGTCCATGTCGTTCACCCGACGTCCGTCCAGGATGACCACCCGCCCCGGGATCCCCACAACGGTGGAATTCGGCGGCACGTCCTTCAGAACCACCGAGCCCGCCCCGATTTTACTGTTGTCTCCGATGGTGATGGCGCCCAGAATTTTCGCCCCAGTGGAGATGAGGACATTGTTGCCGACTGTCGGATGGCGCTTGCCCTTTTCTTTCCCGGTCCCGCCCAAAGTCACACCCTGATAGATAGTAACATTATCCCCGATCTCTGCAGTTTCCCCAATCACCACCCCACTACCGTGATCAATGAACACCCCCCGTCCGATTTTTGCACCGGGATGAATCTCGATTCCCGTGAGAAATCTCGCAAACTGGGAAACCATCCGCGCCAACGTGAATCTCCGGCGCAAGTACAACCAGTGGGCAACGCGATAAAACCAAAGCGCGTGAAGGCCCGAATAGGTCAACAACACCTCCACCACGCTGCGCGCCGCAGGATCCCGGTCCATGATGCACTGGATATCTTCGCGCAACCTTCGAAACACTCTTCACGCCTCCTCTCACTCCTCCGGCTCCCAGCCGGTCGGTGTCCATGTCTCCGGAATCCTGACAAGGTGCGGTGTATAGCAAAAAACACCATCTCATCAGAGACGGTGTTCCCGCGGTTCCACTCTGTTTGAAAGAAGAGGTCCTTCTTTCCTCTCGGGCCTCCGATCACGGAGAGGCTATCCGGCGAGCATTACTGGGCGGCCAGACGCCGCCGTTCCTCTCGCCCCACAGGGGCGGGCGCATTCCCACAGGGAGTCCCGCAGGCCACTCTCAGCCCCCGGCTTGGGGTGCGGCCCTCTCTGTGCGGTTCCCTACGGTACTCCTCCCGCCCGACGGGTTTGCCATCTTCGGTTTTGTCCCTGCGGATCCAGGGATTAGCAATCAATTCTCCCGGGGCACCGTCCGGGAACGGCCCGCATACTCCCGTAGCCGCCCCAACACGACCTCACGCCCCAACAGGTCCAGCACCTTCGGTAGCTCCGGCCCGTGGGTTCGGCCGGTCACCGCCACCCGAATCGGCATGAATAACTGGCGCCCGCGTAAACCGGTGGTTTTCTGGACCCGCTTGAACGCCGCATGAATCCCGTCTGGAGTCCATTCGCTCAGGGCCGATACCTCTTGATAAAAAGCATCGGCCGCCCTCCGGGCCGAGGGATCTTCTAAAATCCTCTCTCCCTCTGGATCCGGATCGGGGAGAGACTTCAGCCAGCCCACCAACTCCGGCAGCTGTGCGGCGTATTCTAACTGGTCTCGGTACAGTCCCACGGCCCGCCCCGCCCACTCCAGGTCTTCGGCGCTCGGTGGGTCCGCGAGAAGCCCCGCCGCAACAAGATGCGGGAGACACAACTTCAGGAGCTCCTCATCAGACCGCCCGCGCATGTAGTGGGCATTGAGCCAACGCATCTTCACGGGATCAAACACCGCCCCGCTCTTGCCAACCCGATCGAGAGAAAACTCCTGAACCAGCTCTTCCAAGGACAAGAACTCCCGCTCACCAACCGGAGACCAGCCAAGAAGAGCCAGGTAGTTCACCACCGCCTCCGGAACATATCCCAGATCCCGGTACTGCTCGACAAACTGAACCACGGATTCGTCCCGCTTGCTCAACTTCTTTCCCGATTCATTCAGAATCAAGGGAACATGGGCAAACCGGGGAGGCGCAAACCCAAGGGCATCATACACCAGAAGCTGGATTGCCGTGTTGGAGAGGTGTTCCTCCCCTCGAATCACATGGGAGATCTGCATCAAGTGGTCATCCACCGCAACGGCGAAATTATAGGTCGGAATCCCGTCAGATTTCACGATGACAAAGTCGCCGATGCCATTGGTTTCGAAGCTTACGGTGCCATGTACTAGATCGTCAAAAGAGACCGTTTGCCCTTCGGGAACTCGAAACCTCACGGTGAACGGTCGGCCTTCCGCAGCGAAGCGCCGTCTCTCGGCAGCCGTCAGGTGACGGCATCGCCCCGAGTACCGCGGCATCACCCCGCGGCGTCGCATCTCCTCCCGTTCCGCCTCCAACTCTTCGGGCGTACAGTAACACGGATACGCCCGTTCGTCTTCGAGAAGGCGATTGACCAGTGAACGGTACAAATCCAGCCTCTCCATGGACCGGTACGGGCCAAACTTTCCGCCGATATCCGGCCCTTCATCCCAGTCCAACCCCAACCAGCGCAGCGCATCGACCATCTTTCCCTCCGCCCCGGCAACCTCCCGGGAACGGTCGGTATCTTCGATGCGCAACACCATCTGCCCACCGCTTTGGCGGGCGAACAACCAATTGAACAACGCCGTCCTCGCCCCACCGATGTGCAGATGGCCGGTGGGACTGGGCGCGTACCGCACCCGAATGCGCACGCCAATGGGTCCCTCCTCGCCGGGCCTGATTCCCCGACAATCTGTCAGCATTATATCACCTTGGGAGCAACAGAACCACCGCTTGCGCGCCCAGTCCTTCCTCCCGGCCAATAAATCCCATTTTTTCGGTGGTCGTCGCCTTAATGCTAACCTGGCTAATGTCCGCCTGGAGCAACTCCGCCAATCTCCCCCGCATCGCCGGGACATGGGGAGCGATCCGGGGACGCTCGGCGAGAATCACGACGTCGACGTTCCCCAGTCGGTAGCCGCGCTCCCGGGCGATTCCCCATACCCGACGACAGAGATCCCCGCTGTCCGCCCCCCGATAGGTCGGATCATTGTCCGGGAAGTGGCCTCCGATATCCCCTTCGGCAAGGGCCCCCAAGACCGCATCGATGACCGCGTGCAACACCACGTCTGCATCCGAATGGCCCGCCAGGGTTTTCTCGAAAGGAATCGCGATCCCACCCAGCCGCAAATGGCCAGGCACGTTCTGAAATGGGTGGACATCCACCCCGATGCCAATCCTCACCGCCCACGCTCTCCTCTCCCCGTGATATAATGACGATATGACTGATCAGATGAGGTTTTCGAATCGATGAATGTCACCGCCATCATCGTTGCGGCGGGCCGAGGCCGCCGCATGGGCGCCGCCGAAAAGAAACAGTTTTTGCTTCTCGGGCAGAAACCGATTTTCCTCCACGCCGTCGAGCGGATCTCCCAAGTTCCCGCCATCCGGGACATCGTCGTGGTTACTGCCGCCGAGGACATTGTCCGCACTAGCCATCTTGTGGAACGGGCCCATATCCCGGTGCCAACGCGGATCACCGCCGGGGGCCCGGAACGCCAGGAGTCCGTCTACCAGGGCATCCTCGCAGCCGGAGACAGTTCCCATCTCCTCGTTCACGACGGAGCTCGTCCCTTGGTCCAACAGGACGACGTCCGCAGGCTTCTCGCCGCGCTTCACGATCATCCTGCCGCCATCCTTGCGGCCCCGGTCAAAGACACCGTGAAATGGGTGGAAAACGGGCGGGCCGAGCGAACCCTTCCCAGGGAAAAACTGTGGCTATCCCAAACCCCGCAAGCTTTTGCCAGTGATCTCCTCCGTCTGGCCCACGAGCGAGCCCGGGCCGAACATTGGTCGGCAACGGACGACGCATCCCTGGTCGAAAAGCTTGGCATCCCCGTCCACATTGTAACGGGTTCCCCTTTTAACTTCAAAATCACGACCCCTGAGGACCTCACACTGGCTGAAGCTCTTTTGGAGAAAGGCATATGACGACGCAAAGCGGGGTTTTCCCCCGCTTTGTCTGATCTGCAGATCTTGTTCGGCCCGACGCTTGCCTCAACAAACTGCGCCTCCGGGCTCAAAGTGCCTTTTCCAATAACTTCGGTTTCGCGAAAATCATGCGACCCGCAGACGTCTGGAGAACACTGGTCACCAGCACGTCCACATGGGTTCCGATGTAGTCCCGGCCTCCTTCGACGACAATCATCGTGCCGTCGTCCAGATACCCAACTCCCTGACCGTGCTCCTTGCCATCCTTGATCACCTGGACGACAATCTCCTCGCCAGGCAGAACGACAGGTTTGACGGCGTTGGCCAAATCGTTGATGTTCAACACCGGAACGCCCTGCAATTCACAGACCTTATTCAGGTTAAAATCGTTCGTCACAACCTTACCCTGCATCTTTTTCGCCAGGCGGACGAGTTTACTGTCCACTTCCTGAACGTCCTCAAAATCGGTTTCGACAATCTGAACTTTGACGGTGGCTTCTTTCTGAATCCGGTTCAGAATGTCTAACCCTCGGCGCCCGCGGTTGCGCTTCAACACATCCGAGGAGTCGGCAATATGCTGGAGTTCCTCCAGGACGAAAGACGGAATCACCAGAACCCCATCCAAAAATCCCGTGCCCACGATATCCGCGATCCGTCCGTCAATGATCACACTGGTGTCGAGAATCTTGTGCTCTCCCGGGCGGGACCCAGTTTTCTTCTCTTTACTGCCGATCTTTCCCGGCAGAAAAGATTTCAGCTCTTCGCGCTTGGCGTAGCTCACCCGAAATCCCAAGTATCCAAACAAAACGCTCATGAATATCTGAACCACCGATCCGACGATCGGGATCCGGACCATTGTCGGCGTTAAAAGATAGGCCACGATCAAACCGACGATTAATCCCACGATGCCGGCAATCATGTCGGGCAACGGCATCCTCTGAAATCGGTCCTCTACCCAGCGGATCAAGCTCATCATGTACCCCACGAGCCACCCGGTTACGATCGCAAATATGCTGCCCCCAAGAACCGCTCCAAAGTATGGGTTGTCGAAAGGAGGTCGGCTGATTCCCACTGTTTCAAAGAGCACTGGGATCAACGCATACCCGAGCACAAGGCCGATGACGATAAAAAACAGTTGGACGATGCGCTTGATCATGAAGTCACCTCCTACGTATCCATTATAGACAGTGCCGCGGCACACCAACCTTCGCCCTCTGGTTTTGTCGCCGACCTTTCAGCATCCGGTTCTCCGGTTCCCACCCAGCCGAGCCGTGAGTTCCTCCAGTCGATCCGCATCTTCCTTTGGAGCCGCCAGCCTCAATTCACTCAGCAGGATCTGCCGGGCCATCTCATACATCCGCTTCTCCCCCGTGGACAGGCCTTTGTGGCGGTCCAGCCAAGCCAACTGCCTGACGACATCGGCGATGGCAAACGCATCGCCACTTTTGATCTTGTCCATATTGTCTCGGTAGCGGCGATTCCAGGCAGCCGTCTCCTGGATCCCCTCATCGAACAAAATCTCGAGGATCTTGTGAACACCTTCGGCGTCGACGACCTCCCGCAACCCCACAGCCCCGGTTTGTTCAATGGGGACCATCACCTTGATGTCTCCCACCGGCATCCGCATAATGTAGTACCGTCCCGTCTTCCCCAACACTTCGCGTTCTTCAATCGACTCGATCACACCCGCTCCGTGCATCGGATAGACCACGCGGTCCCCAACATTAAACAAGTGCATGCACCTCTGGGTTTAGAATTCAACGGGATACGCCTCCAGCATATCACATCTGACTGTTTGTGTCAATTTTTAAATTTACATAATATCACGCGCCGACACAATTCGTCAATGTCCGACCCCGGGACGCGACGAAAAAATTTCCGGCCGTACTCCGGCCGGCATCGTCACATATGTCGATCGATCAGCACCAACTCCCGGACCCGTTTCAGCCCCTCCCGGATGGCCCGAGCCCGCACCTCCCCGATTCCCTCGACATCGTCTAATTGCTCAATCGTCGCCCCCATAACACCAGACAGACCGTGAAACTGCTTTACTAAGTTTTCCACAACCGGCTGGGGCAGCCGAGGAATCTTATTCAGTACCCGATAGCCTCGGGGATACACCGTCTCTTCCGCCACATTCACGCCACCCGGATACCCGAGTACCCGGACGATGGCACCGGGATCCAACAATTCTTCGGCACTCAGTTCGTGCAGATTGGTCAGAATGTGGTGGGGAGTGACGTCCACCCCTTCACGGCAATAATCCTTTACAAGAAGGTACGCTTCCTCATCCACCCGGGAGACCAACTCCTCCAGTTGCATGGAGATCAGCCGCCCCTCCGTCCCCAACTCGACGATATAACGGCGGATTTCTGCCTTGATCCGCAACACCATTTCAATTCGCTGGATCACCTGGGCCACTTCTTGCAACGTCACGAGCTCTTCGAATTCTAAGGCGCTCAGATTCGTGAGGGCTTGATCCAAAACCGTTTTATATTTCTCCAATGTCTGGATCGCCTGATTCGCCTTGGTCAGAATCACTCCCAGGTCTTTCAAAGCATAGCGCAGATTGGCTTGGTACAAGGTAATGACACCCCGGCGCTGAGAAATGCTGACCACAAGCTGCCCGGTTTGTTTGGCGACCCTTTCCGCCGTGCGATGCCTCGTGCCCGTTTCCGAAGAAGGAATCGACGGGTCAGGGTTCAGCTGGGCATTGGCGTACAGGATACGCTTTCCATCTTCACTGAGAATGATGGCCCCGTCCATCTTCGCCAGTTCGTACAAACTCGCAGGGGTGAACTCGGAATTAATTTGAAAGCCTCCGTCCACCAGCTGCAGGACCTCCGGCGTATTGCCGACGACAATCAATGCGCCAGTCTTCGCCCGCAGAACGTTCTCCAACCCTTCCCGCAGCGGCGTTCCGGGCGCGATAAACCGCAACATCTTAATCAATAAATTCTCTTGCTTGACAGTGAGGTCATCCCGCATCCTTTCACCCCTCAAACGCGGCCTTAAAAGCCGCCTCCACCGTCTCCACCGCGATGATCTCCATGCCCGGTGGCCCGTGCAGTTCCCGGGCGTTCCCGGCGGGAACGATACAGCGCTGAAAACCGAGTTTGACCGCTTCTCCCAATCGCTGTTCCATACGGGATACGGTACGGATCTCTCCGGTCAGGCCAACTTCACCAATATACACATCTCGGGGCGACACCGGTCGGTCGCGAAAGCTGGAAGCCAAACTAACAGCCAATCCCAGGTCCACGGCGGGTTCATCCAGACGCACCCCGCCAGCGACGTTGACGTACGTGTCTTGGTTTCTGAGATACAGACCGCATCGCTTCTCCAACACCGCCAGCATGAGCGCCACCCGTTGAACATCGATCCCAGACGCCGTCCGGCGGGGCACTGCATAGCCTGAGTCTGCCACCAGAGCCTGGATCTCCACGAGGATCGGACGCGTGCCCTCCAGCCCAGCCACCACCGCAGACCCCGTCGAGGCGATTTGCCGATCCGGGAGAAACAGTTCTGAGGGATTATGTACCTCCCGCAGGCCGCCATCCCGCATTTCGAAAATCCCAATCTCGTTTGTGGAGCCAAATCGATTCTTGACCGCCCGCAAAATCCGATAGGTATGATGGCGCGCCCCTTCAAAATACACCACGGCGTCCACCATGTGTTCGAGTAACCGAGGTCCGGCAATCGCCCCTTCCTTGGTCACGTGGCCGACGATCAACGTAGCCAATTCCCGTTCCTTCGCCAAGCGCAGCAAACGCCCGGTGCATTCCCGGACCTGGGCTACACTCCCCGGAGCGGAAGAGACATCGGGATCGTGGACCGTCTGGATGGAGTCAATGACCAAACACCTGGGATCGATACGCTCCACCGCCCGTTCCACGGCGCTGAGGTCCGTTTCGGGCAACACCAGAAGGGAAGGTTCCATCGCCTTCAGCCGCCTGGCCCGCAGATGGATTTGCCGGCTCGACTCCTCGCCGGAGACGTAGAGCACCGGCCCTCTGGCCTGAGCGATTTGTGCCGATGCTTGCAAAAGAAGGGTCGATTTTCCGATTCCCGGATCCCCGCCGATGAGGACGAGGGATCCCGGAACAAGACCCCCTCCCAGCACCCGGTCCAACTCCCCGAACCCGGTGGGCCAGCGTTCTTCACATGCCGCCGGGACCTCGGTAATGGGTACCGGATCCGAACGGTGGGCTGGGCGGAGCCAGCCCCTCCCCCCCGGGGTCGGTTCCTCAATGGCTTCTTCCAATAAAGTGCCCCACTCGCCGCATCCCGGGCACCGTCCAAAAAACTTAACCGTTTGGTATCCGCACCCGTGACAGACATAACGGGTTTTGACCTTGGCCACGGGATATCGTCCTTTCTCTATATGCATAAAAATCCATTTTCTAATATATACCCATTTTTATTTGATCGCCAGTTTTTATCCCAATGTAAAGCAAGGAGAAGAAACAGGCCGTCCCCCGAGGGGGAAACCCCTCCAGGGACGGCCTTTGGACCCGCAGTCCGGCGGCGGAACCGGGGACCGGCCCAACCGGGGATCCCCCGGCCAGACATCAGACTGTGGGCGCAGACGACGGTTCAAGTTTTCGTACGGTCAAAGCGCCATCTTGGAAGTCGATCCGGACCCGGTCGCCCTTCACGATGGTTCCGTTCAGCAGCGCTTCCGAAAGTCGATCTTCGATGTGCCGCTGAATCGCCCGCTTGAGCGGCCGCGCCCCATAGGTGGGATCGAACCCTTCCTTTGCCAGGAATGCCTTGGCGTCGTCCGTGAGTTCAAAATCGATATCGTGGTCTCGCAACCGCTTCCGCAGATCATCCACCATGAGGTCGACAATGCGCATGATGTCTTGCTGGGTCAGGGCGTGGAAGACGATAACTTCGTCGATTCGATTGAGGAACTCCGGCCGGAACTGGCGTTTCAATTCCTCCATCACTTTATTTTTCATATCCTTATAGGCGTCTTCTTCCTCCGAGCGGGCAGCGAATCCGAGGGGGCCACCCCGCCGGATGCTCTGGGCCCCGACGTTGGAAGTCATGATGATCACCGTGTTTCGGAAATCCACGGTCCGCCCTTTGCCATCAGTCAGACGCCCATCGTCCAAAACCTGCAACAGGATGTTAAACACCTCGGGGTGTGCCTTTTCGATCTCATCCAACAAAACCACCGAGTAGGGTTTGCGCCGGATCTTTTCGGTGAGTTGCCCACCCTCTTCATATCCCACGTAACCGGGAGGCGCCCCAATCAACCGCGAAGTCGTGTGGCGCTCCATATACTCGGACATGTCGATGCGGACGACGGCATTCTCATCGCCAAACATCGCTTCTGCCAGGGCCCGGGCCAGCTCCGTTTTCCCGACCCCGGTGGGGCCAAGGAAGATAAAAGAACCAATGGGCCGTTTCGGATCTTTCAACCCTGCCCTCGCCCGGCGAATCGCCCGTGACACGGCTTCCACCGCTTCATCCTGGCCGATCACCCGCTTGTGCAGGATCTCTTCCATGTGCAACAGCCGCTCGGACTCCTCTTCGGCCAATTTCTTCACGGGAATACCGGTCCAACTGGACACGATCTCCGCGATATCCTCCTCGGTGACCACTGAATCCTTGGAGGCTTGCTTTTGTTGCCATTCTTGCTTCCGTTTCTCGAGTTCTTCCCGCAGCCGTTGTTCCCGATCCCGCAAGGCAGCCGCCTTTTCGAATTCCTGGCTCTGCACCGCGGCTTCTTTCTCCTTGCGCACCTCTTCCAGCTGCTCCTCGAGCTCTTTGAGATTCGGCGGTGCCGTATGGGTCCGGAGCCGCACCCTGGAGGCCGCTTCGTCGATCAGATCAATGGCCTTGTCCGGAAGGTAACGATCGCTGATATACCGATCGGACAGGCGCACCGCTGCTTCAAGGGCCTCGTCACTGATCTTCACCCGATGATGGGCTTCATACCGATCTCGCAGACCGTGAAGAATCTGGATAGCTTCCTCCGGCGTCGGTTGATCCACCATGATCGGTTGGAACCGCCGTTCCAAGGCCGCATCTTTCTCAATGTGTTTTCGGTACTCATCCAGTGTCGTGGCGCCGATACATTGCAATTCGCCTCGGGCCAAAGCTGGTTTCAAGATATTGGACGCATCAATGGCCCCTTCCGCCCCACCGGCGCCGATGAGGGTGTGCAGCTCATCAATAAACAGGATCACGTTTCCAGCTTGGCGAATCTCATCCATGATCTTTTTCAGGCGATCTTCAAATTCCCCCCGGTACTTCGTCCCGGCCACCACCGTTCCCATGTCCAGAACCATAACCCGCTTGTTGCGGAGTATCTCGGGAATCTCGTTGGCGACAATGCGTTGGGCCAGACCTTCGGCGATGGCCGTTTTGCCGACTCCCGGCTCGCCGATGAGCACCGGATTGTTCTTCGTGCGCCGGGACAGTACCTGAATGACCCGCTCGATCTCCTTATTGCGCCCAATCACCGGGTCGAGTTTGCCGTCCCTCGCCATCTGGGTCAAATCCCGGGCGAGGCTGTCCAAGGTCGGCGTATTGGCAGACTGCTGATTCTCCTGATTCGTTTCCGCGGAATCCCCGCCGAGCAACTGAATGACTTGCTGCCGGGCTTTGGGAAGGCTCACCCCGAGGTTATTGAGCACCCGGGCGGCCACCCCCTCGCCCTCGCGAATCAAGCCCAGCAGAATATGCTCGGTCCCCACATAGTTATGGCCCAGCTTCCGAGCCTCATCGATAGAGAGCTCAATCACTTTCTTCGCCCGGGGAGTATAGGTCATGGCCGCTCCTTGCCCCGGGCCCCGACCGATGATCTTCTCCACTTCCCGCTGAATCTTCTCGCTGCTCAGCCCTAAACTCATCAGGGCTTTTGCTGCGATTCCGTCCCCTTCCCGGACGAGACCCAGGAGGATATGTTCGGTCCCAATTCCCGAATGCCCGAGGCGACTCGCCTCTTCATGCGCCAGGGCCAATACTTTTTGTGCCCGCTCGGTGAAACGTCCGAACATCATTCGTCAACACCCCCATCGTCTTGTGTATGTCCTGTCCTATACCAACTAACCGCATGATGCGGGGTCCAAATTCCACTCCAGATCACGTCGTGACACCGCCCTTCAGGCGGACAGCGCACGCAGCCGCTCTCGAATCAAGGCCGCCCGGTGCACGTCGCGTTCTTGAGGAGAAAGTTCCCGGCCTTCATAAGTCTGCAGAAGGGCCGGTCGGGTTAACACCATCAGCTCTTTCAAAATTCCTTTAGGCACCCCGGTGATGATGCCGAGGTCGATCCCCAAACGGACATCCGACAATCGTTGCATCGTTTCTTTAGAATCGAGGCGCTTGGCGTACCGCAGGATGCCGTAGGACCGACCGATGCGGTCCTCTAACTCGGGCCTGTTTTGCTCTAGCAGCAACTGCCTAGCCCGCCGTTCATGTTCGATCAGCTGTCGGGTTACCCCGTACAGATTGTGAACGATCTCCTCTTCAGACTGTCCTAAAGTAATTTGATTCGACACCTGAAAGAGATTTCCTACTGCTTCCGTCCCTTCCCCATAAATCCCCCGGACAGCGAGTCCCACTTGGGAGATGGCATGAAGGACCCGGCGAATCTGATCGGTCATCACCAGAGCGGGCAAATGCATCATCACCGAGGCCCGCATTCCCGTCCCGACGTTCGTGGGGCAGGCAGTCAGATATCCTCTTTTTTCATCATATGCCCAATCGAGCGTCGCTTCCAGCGCATCATCCACCCGACTGGCCATGTCCCAGGCAGGTTTGAGTTGTAGCCCGGGGAAAAGGCATTGGATGCGCAAATGGTCCTCTTCGCCCACCATAATGCTGATGATTTCATCGTCCCGAAGCACTACGGCACTCCGCCTGGGGTGTTCCACGAGGTCCGGGCTGATCAAATGTTTTTCCATCAACACCTCTCGGTCTAACTCATGAACTCGATTCATCGGCAACATCTCAAAGTGACCCAAGTCCTGGACCGACGGATGGCGAAGGGCCCGGTTCACCCGCTCCAAAACCTCATCCATCTGTCCCTCGGTGGCCAACATGGGGAAGGGAAGGTCAGCCAGATTCCGAGCCAGCCTGACCCTTGTGCTCATTACCATCTCATCTTCTGGACCGTCGGCGCGCATCCAATAGCTGGATGTCCGATGGACAAAATCCTCCAATGACACCTCACATCCCCCCTCGGTTCACCCGCCGAGCTGTTGCTCGAGAGCCCGGATTTGATCCCGTAGGCGAGCCGCTTCTTCGAATTGTTCCAAGCGAACCTTTTCCTGCAACTGCTCCTTCAGATGCTCCAGTTCCCGCCGCACCCGCAACTTCCCGCCCCCGCGGCGCGGAACTTTGCCGGTGTGAGTGGTGCTGCCGTGGATGCGGCGGAGCATTGGGTCCAAGACTGGATCAAAGGCCTGGTAACAGTTTGGACAACCGAAACGGCTCACCTGGGTGAACTGCTGATAGGTCAAGCCACAAGTCGGACAACGAAGGGTCTGAACCTGGGGAACCCCAGGAGCCGCCTCCCCGCTAAAAAAGCTCCCGAGTAGGTTAGGAAAAGAAAACGCCCCGGGGACAAACTGCAACTCCCCCGATTCGTTGGCACAAATCTCGCATAGGTGTCGTTCCGATTTCTGGCCGTTTACAATCTTCGTCATGTGCACCGTGGCAGGCCGTTTGCCACATTGTTGACAAATCACGATCCTCACCCTCTCAGAAGCTCCACCAGCATCGCTCGAAGCAATCTGGCGCGCAATTGATCGCGATAGGGAATCGGTCCCCGCAGCACGTCCCGGCACACGGCGGCGTGCAACAGGCGCACCTCCCGTTCGGTCACGAATCCATCTTCAAACAGATGATCGATAATATCGTGGGCCTCTCGTTGTGTCACTTCCTCGCCAATGAGGCGAATGAGCTCGTCGTGGATGGGCCGTTCCTGGCCGAATTCCAACTTTCGGATGCGGATATAGCCGCCTCCACCTCGCTTGGATTCAACAATGTAACCGCGTTCCACAGTAAACCGTGTGCTAATGACATAGTTAATCTGAGAAGGAACGCAATTGAACTGTTCGGCGAGTTCGCCTCGCTGGATCTCTACGACGCCATCACGGCTCTGTTGAAGGATCGATTTTAGATGTTGCTCGATCAGATCTGTGATATTACGCATCGACCCTCCCCCTTCAGAGTCGCCCTATGGAGGCGTTTGACTTTGACTAACTTTGACCTTCGGCCTCATTATAACCTTTTCTTGGGGGAGGATGCAAGAGGGCGGCGAAAATTTTTTATCCACCCTGTTTCTTTTCTAGTATGGGTTGTATACTTCAAGATATCCGTCCGATCAGCGGCCTTCATGCCCCTTGCAAGAAGTGGAATTTTTGAGTACACTGGGACAAAACGAACGATTGGTAGGGGAGATCCAACCATGGCGGGGAATAAGTACGAAGAAATCGCTGCAGCGGCCATCCAGCTGTTTGAACAAAAGGGGTACCATGCTACATCAGTTCAGGACATCGCCGATGCGGTAGGACTTCAAAAAGGCAGTCTTTACCACTATATCGCGAGCAAAGAAGAACTGCTGCTCAAGATCACCCACCAGGCCATCAGCGGATTCGTGCGCAGGCTGGAGGAGATCATTGACACGGACCTGCCTGTGGAAGAGCGCTTCCGCCAGGGAATCCGTACGCACATGCAGTATATCACCCAGTACCTTTCCATGTCCACAGTACTGCTCCGGGAAGCTTTTTCACTCGGGGAACCTCATAATGAGGTCATTCGGGATCTAACCGATCGCTACCTGAACCTCTGGACCCAGATCATTGATGAAGGGGTAGCGGCAGGAGTTTTCTACGTAAAGGACAGCCGCATTGCAGCCCTCACCATCCTGGGGTCGTGTAACTGGGTGTACCGATGGTTTAAAGAAGAAGGAAAATACACCGCCGAAGAGATTGCGGATCAGATGGCGGATCTGTTTTTAAACGGCCTCAAAAAGGGAAGGACGTGACAGGTGGCCGCGACTGGGAATCGCACCAGAATGGTTCCCGGGCTGGCAGACACCCCCAGCCCGCGGATGTCGGAATACTGGTCACAGAACCTTGGACAAAAAAGCCCGGGTTCGCTCTTGTTGAGGATGGTCGAACACATCCGCCGGAGTGCCTTCCTCCACGACATAACCGCCATCCATGAATAACACTCGATCGCCCACTTCCCTGGCAAACCCCATCTCATGAGTGACCACCACCATGGTCATACCGTCCCTGGCCAGGTCTTTCATGACGGCGAGGACTTCCCCGACCATTTCCGGATCGAGGGCGGAAGTGGGCTCATCAAACAGCATCACCTTGGGTTTCATGGCCAAAGCCCTGGCGATAGCCACCCGCTGTTGCTGTCCGCCCGACAACTGGTCCGGCATTGCGTTAGCCTTTTCAGGAATACCGACCTTACGAAGCAGTTCCTCGGCTAATTCCGTGGCCTCCGCCTTTGATTTCCCCAGAACTTTGATCGGGCCAATGGTGATGTTATCCATAACGTTCAAATGATGAAACAGGTTAAAGCGTTGGAACACCATGCCGACTTGTTTTCGAATCTCGATCAAGTCCGCTTTATGGCCCGTCAACTCGTGGCCAGCGATGACAATGTGGCCGGAGGTGGGTTTTTCTAGACCATTGAGACAGCGCAGGAACGTGCTTTTTCCTGAACCCGATGGTCCGATGATGACCACAACCTCTTGAGCCGCCACTTCCACGGAAATGTCCTGCAAAACCACGTGGTCGCCAAACTGTTTGCGAAGATTTTTAACGCTGATCAACCTGCAGCCTCCTCTCCAGATACTGCGAAAGCTTGGTCAGCAGGAGAATAACTATAAGGTACAACACCGCCACCGCCGTCCAGAACTGTAGAGCAAAATAAGTGGTAACGATGACACTTTGTGCTGCTCGAACGAGCTCCGTGATGGAAATGACCGACAACAGAGACGTGTCTTTGATCGTTTGAATAAACTGGTTGACAAGGGGCGGAATCATTCGTTTGAACGCTTGGGGCAAAATGATATATCGCATTTTTTGGTACGACGTCATACCAATGCTCTCCGCGGCCTCCCACTGGCCTTTATCGACGGATAATATGCCCGCCCGGATAATCTCGGTGATATAAGCGCCTTCATTCAGCGCCAGCGCTGCAGCCCCGGCTAGTAACGTGTAAAAATCCCCAAACCATTGGTGGAGGGGGAGGACCTGGGGCAAGCCGAAATAAATGAAAAAGATCTGGACCAAGAGCGGAGTGCCTCGGAAAATATCAACGTATACCGTACCCAAGGCGCGAAGAATGCGACTACCCGAGAGACGAAAAAGAGCGAAGATCAAGCCCAGAACTGTCCCGAGAACCACGGCGTACAAGGAGTACTCCAGGGTATAACCTAGTCCCTGGATCAGCATGGAGGAATTCTGCAATACCGATTGCCAAGCTTCCATGTTTCCCCTCCTTACAGCTTCTAGCCGGCGGAACCAACCCCTGGGGAACATGAATCGGCCGTCAGAACCCGCCGGAGCGATCCTGACGGCCGCCAATTCCATGCCAGGTGAAGATTTACCTCTCAGTGTTTAATCTTGCCATTGGGTTCGTCGCCAAAATACTGTTGATACAGTTTGTCATAAGTGCCGTCGGCCATCACCTGTTTCAGACCGTCATTGATTTTCTGAAGCAGGTCTGGTGCGTTCTTCCGCACAGCAATCCCGTAGTCCTCACCGGTCAACAGCGGGCCTACGATCTTTACGTTATCGTGACCCGTCCTGATATAGTTCAGATTAACGGGATTGTCGAACACGACAGCATCTGCCCCGCCATTCTGCAGTTCACTGTAGGCGTCGCTGATGTTGGTAAACCGTTTCACATTGACACCGGGTTTCTTGCTAAACATCAGATCCGCGGTGGTACCCAGTTTTACGGCAACAGTCTTCCCGGTGAGATCGTCGGGGCCGTTAATTGTGGTATTATCCTTTTTCACAAGGATAGATAGCCCGGAATGATAATAAGGATCCGAGAAATTCACAGATTTCTTGCGGTCGTCCGTAATGGTGATACCGGCGACGGCCACGTCAATATCCCCGGTCTGTAGGGCGGGAATGAGCCCCTGGAAGTCCATCGTCTTCAGGTCGACTTGCATATTCTCCTTCTGCGCAATGGCTTTGATTAAATCGATATCAAAACCGGTAACCTGGCCATTTTTCTCCGTTTCAAAAGGCGGAAATGTCGTATCGGCCCCCACGTGCAATGTGACCGGCTGGGCTTGGCCACTCTGACCACTGCTCGAAGACGTTGACGACCCTGTACCGCAACCGGCCAGGGTTAGACCCAACACAAGGGCCCCAAGTCCAAAAGCAAGTCTTCTCATACAACTGACCCCCCTTTATTTTTAAATATCTGTGTCCGATAGGTTGTTATAACATATCGAAGCTCGGTGTACAGTGGGAGCCCATGGCAGTCGATTTCGATGGACGACGTGCATATAGGAAAGCCCCGCAGGAAAGATCCTGCGGGGCTTGCGGGAACGCGCCCGGCAACGTCCTACTCTCCCAGGGCCCTGCGGCCCAAGTACCATCGGCGCTGGAGGACTTCACTTCTGTGTTCGGAATGGTGACAGGTGTTTCCCCTCCGCTCTCGTCACCCGACCCTCGTTCCCTCAAAACCGAAAAGCCACCACAGCTTGAGAAAGCCTCGACCGATTCGTATCCGTCCGCTTCACGCCTCGCGGCGCTTCCACGCCGGACCGATCTACCTCGTCTTCTCCAAGGGGTCTTACCACCTTGCGGTGTGGGAAACCTCATCTTGAGGCGGGCTTCGCGCTTAGATGCATTCAGCGCTTCTCCCTCCCCGACTTGGCTACCCAGCGGTGCGCCTGGCGGCACAACTGGGACACCAGCGGTCGGTCCATCCCGGTCCTCTCGTACTAAGGACAGCCCCTCTCAAGTTTCCTCCGCCCGCGGCAGATAGGGACCGAACTGTCTCACGACGTTCTGAACCCAGCTCGCGTACCGCTTTCATGGGCGAACAGCCCAACCCTTGGGACCGACTTCAGCCCCAGGATGCGATGAGCCGACATCGAGGTGCCAAACCTCC